>NZ_JAPFGW010000013.1:0-123364 GCF_059803595.1 Blastomonas sp. 34TW | reverse complement strand
CCCCCCCCCCCCCCCCCCCCCCCCCCCCCCCCCGGACCTGCAGATGAGGTAGTCCTTCAGCTCATGCTTCCCCCCCTTGTCGGCATAGGGCTGAAACCGGCCCATTATCGCGACGTTCTGAACCCCCAAACCGGTGTTCCGCTGCCCGGATGGCTGGAGGTTCACCCGCAGAACTATTTCGTCGATGGTGGGCCACCTCATCGCTGGCTCTCGGCAGTGGCAGAACGCTATCCGCTAAGCTTTCACAGCGTCGGCCTTTCGATCGGCACGGCGCAGGGGCTGGACGAGGACGAGCTTGATCAGCTCGCCGCTTTATGCGCCCGCTACAGTCCCGCCAGCGTTTCCGATCACCTCAGCTGGTCGGGCAATGCCGACGATCGCTATCCCGATCTTCTTCCGATTCCCTACACTAGCGGATCGCTCGCCCATGCTGCGGCGCAGGTCGAACGCGTGCAGGAGAGGCTCGGCCGAACCATTCTGATCGAAAATCCCTCACGCTATCTCGCCTTCGCGCAGGACGAGATGGACGAGGTCGAATTCATCCATGCCCTGTGCCGCCGCTCGGGTTGCGGCCTGTTGTTCGACATCAACAATGTCGAGGTCAGCTGCACCAATCTGGGCACCGACGCGCAAGCCTATGTCGATGCGATCGACCCGGCACTGGTCGGGGAAATCCATCTCGCGGGCCACGCCACCGAATGGCACGACGGAAGGCCGCTGCTGATTGACGATCACGGCAGTGCAGTCACCGATCTCACCTGGGCGCTGTTCGAGCGGTTCGTCCGCCGCGCAGGCCCTAGGCCGGTGCTGATCGAATGGGACACCAACGTCCCCGATTACGCCTCAATCATGGGCGAGGTCGAGCGTGCGGCATCGGTGATGGCACGCGCCAACGCGCCTTTGGTAGCCTGACCGACATGGGCGATCTGCTGGACGATCAGGCCCGTTTCATCGCGGTGCTGCAAAAGGGGCCATCGGCATTTCCCGAAGGCCTGTTTGCCGGCGCCCCCGACCGCGCGCTGCTGGGCCTCAGGGCGCACGCCAACACCATCAGCCATGCCAGGCTAGTTGCGCTGGAAGAGACCTATCCGCGCACCCGTGAACATCTTGGCGAGCCCGAATTCAACGCACTGTCCCGGACCTTCATCGAACGGCCCGATGTCCGCCGCCGCAAGCTGATGGGGCTTGGCGAGGGACTTGCCGAATATCTCGCAGACCAAACCCATGATGCGGCAGCCGTCGATCTTGCGCGGATTGAATGGGCGTGGCTGCAGAGCTATCATTCGCCAGAGGCGCAGGCACTCGAGCTGGCCGACCTGGCCGGCCTGGACGAGCAGGGGCTGCTCGACCTTGGTCTTGCGCTCCATCCTTCCATGCGGATTGTCGAAACCCACGCTGCGCTGAGGGCGCTGATGCCTGAGCTTTCCGAACGTGCCGCGCCCGAAATGCGTTACCTGCTGATCACGCGGCCAGCGCATGAGGTGCTGCTGCATCCGCTCGCCCCACTATCCGCCAATCTGGTAATGCAGACGCAATTTCCCGCGACCATGGGTAACCTTTTGGCGCAAGCCATCGAAAGCGCTGGAGAGGCAGAGGCACTGCCGGCAATCTTTGCGCTGGTCGGCGCAGGGGCGCTGGTACGATCCCAGGGCTAAGCCGGGCAGGGTGCCCGGTGTGATCCGGGGCGTCTCGATCTCGCACCAGTCCCCACTTGCCGGATAGCCCGTGATGAAAACCCTGATCCAACGCGGCCTCGCGCTGCTCGATAGCCCTGCCTTCAATGGCCTTGCCCTGCTGGTCGTGCGGCTTGCGCTCGCCGCGCAATTCTGGCGATCGGCGCGCACCAAGGTGGAGGAGGGGAGCTTCCTCACGATCAACCCGATCACCTATGACCTGTTCCGCGACGAATACCACATGCCCGCGCCCGAGATCACCGGCACGATCGCAACTTATGCCGAACATGCGCTGCCGATTCTGGTGATGCTGGGCCTGGCGACGCGCTTCGGGGCGGCGGGGTTGTTCGTGATGACCACGGTGATCCAGCTGTTCGTCTATCCCGAAGCCTTCTGGAACCCGCATGTCATGTGGTTTGGGCTTTCGGCGATCCTGATCGCGCGTGGGGGCGGCTTGTTCGCGCTCGACCGGCTGTTCGATCGCCGCCTCTCGCTCGCAGCGCCGCCGCGCACATCGGGCTTCGCGCATTGACGCCAAGTCGGCGCCAAAGTCGGCGGTCGAACCGCATCACCCGTCTGTCGCGCGAGGCAGTGGCAAATTAACCCGGGCTCGCCTAGATAGGGCATCTGGGGCATGTCCGCCCGATGCGGAGCAGATAATGGGTTTTGTGAAGGGCGCCTGGAAGGTGCTGGTGGCGATCAAGGACGGTCTGGTCCTGATCGCGATGCTGTTGTTCTTCGGCCTGATCCTTGCGGCGCTGTCATGGCGGCCCAATCCGGCGGCGGTGACCGACGGCGCATTGCTGGTCAAGCTCGACGGCGTCATCGTCGAGGAGCCCGAGAATATCGACCCGTTCGCCACCATCCTTGGCGGTCAGGCGCCGCTCAAGCAATATCGCGAGCGCGACCTGATCCGCGCAATCGATACCGCAGCGACCGACGACCGGATCAAGGTCATCGTGCTCGATCTCGCCAGCTTCATGGGTGGAGGCCAGGTATCGCTCGAACAGGTGGGCGAGGCGATCGGCCGCGCCAAGGCCAAGGGCAAACCGGTGCTCAGCTTCGCCACCTTCTACAGCGACGCAGCCTATATGCTCGCCGCGCACGGCAGCGAGATCTGGGTCGATCCGATGGGCGGCTCGGCCTTTACCGGCCCCGGAGGCACGCGGCTCTATTACAAGGACGCGCTCGACCGCTTCAAGGTAACCGCGCATGTCTATCGCGTCGGCACGTTCAAGAGCGCGGTCGAACCCTATCTGCGCTCCGACCAGTCGCCCGAGGCCGAGCAAGCGCTGCTCGCGGTCTACCGTCCGATCTGGGAAAACTGGCAGGCAGTGGTCAAGAAGGCGCGGCCCCAGGCCGATATTGCCGGGCTGATCGCCGATCCTGCAGGCGCGGTGACAGCGGCCAATGGCGATCTGGTCAAGATCGCGACCGAGCGCAAGATCGTCGACAAGGTCGGTGACCGCACCACATTCGGCAAGCGCGTCGCCAAGCTGGCAGGCGCCGACGAGGACGAGGGGCCCGGCGCATTCAAGCATACCAGCCTCAAGGACTGGGTCGCGGCCAACCCGGCCAAGACCGGCGGCGACGAGGTGCAGGTCGTGACCATTGCGGGCACCATTGTCGATGGCGAGGCCGGCCCCGGCACCGCCGGCGGCGATCGCATCGAGAAGCTGCTCCACGACGGGCTCAAGCGCGACAAGGTGAAGGCGCTGGTGGTCCGCGTCGATTCGCCCGGCGGATCGGCCTTTGCGTCCGAACAGATCCGCCGCGCGATCGAGGAATATCGCGCGCGCAAGATTCCGGTCATCGTGTCGATGGGCAATGTCGCGGCCAGCGGCGGCTATTGGGTCTCGACTGCGGGAGATGCGATCTTTGCCGAGCCTTCGACGATCACCGGATCGATCGGCATCTTCGCGGTGCTGCCGAGCTTCGAGCGCGCGCTCGCCGAATATGGCGTCAAGGCCGATGGGGTTGCGACCACGCCGCTCTCGGGCCAGCCCGATGTGTTCGGCGGTTTCAACAGCACGGTCGACACCTTTATCCAGGGCACGATCGAGCATGACTATCGCCGCTTCCTGGCGCTGGTCGGCAAGGCCCGCGGGATGAGCGTCGATCAGGTCGACAATATTGCCCAGGGCCGCGTCTGGGACGGCGGCACTGCGCGCCAGATCAAGCTGGTCGACCGTTTCGGGTCGATCGACGATGCGATTGCCGAGGCGGCGAAGCGCGCCAAGCTCGGCAAGGACAGCTACAGCGTCAAATATCTCGAGACTGAGCCCGATCCGTTCGAGCAGTTCGTCTCCGGCATGTTCGCGCCCGCCGAGGAGGAAAAGCAGGCGACCGGCCTCGTTGCCCGGCTTGCCTGGCAGCAGCGCGCGGCCTTGGGCCAGGTGCTGGGCGACCTCAACGTGCTGGGCGGGGCGCAAGGCGTGCAGGCGTGGTGCCTCGAATGCTCGGGCGCATTGCCGCCGCGCCACATCGCCAAGGCCGATGCGGGCTGGTTGGCGACACTGTTCAGGCGCTGAAGGGAACCGGCTTTTGCGGTCCGCGTATCGAGACGAGAACCCACTCGATCAGGAGCATGCACATGACCGACAAGGCCGAGAACCCGAACGCGGGCAAGGAATTTGGCGAAGGCAATTACAAGGCCGCGCAGAATTATCGCGAAGCCCAGGAAGACTTTGCTGCCGACAAGCAGCAGGTCGAGGAAAAGGCTCGCGAGGCCGCCGATGCGCTTGATGGCCCCGAAGCCGCCGAACTCGAACAGGCCGAGGCTGCTGCGCGCGACGGTCACGCCGCCTGACAGGGACCCGAAACACCGAATAACCCTTCCCAATGCGCGTCCAATCCCGCTAAGGCAGCGGAATGGACGCGCATTTGACTTTCAAGGCCACCGGTCTGGTGATGGCGGGCGGCGCAATCGGCGCGGCGCTTCGATTTCAGGCGACGCTGCTCGCTGTTCGGCTGGGGCACACCGGGTATCCTACAGCCACGCTCTCGGTGAACGTGCTCGGCGGGCTGGCGATGGGCGTGCTGGCGGCGCTCGTGCTGAAGGGCCAGGTCGCAGAACCGCTCCGGCTGTTTCTCGGCGTCGGGGTGCTTGGCGGTTTTACTACCTTTTCCGCTTTCTCGCTTGAGCTGTTCCAGATGCTGGAGCGCGGCGCGGCGCTGACCGCACTGGGCTATGCGCTGGCCTCGGTCCTGCTTTCGCTGGCGGCCGTGGCCGCAGGCTTTGTCGTCACGAGGTCGATCGCATGAAGCCGCCGGCTCGAACCCCCTCGCGCAAGCCCGCCGCCCGGAAGCCTTCTGGCCCGCGTCGTCCGGCAACTGCCCGCGCACGCACCGCAGGTGTGGGCGCATCGATCTCGAAGGAATCTGCCGAAGCCCGGCAGTTCACGGTCGATGCGGAC
Source organism: Blastomonas sp. 34TW (assembly GCF_059803595.1). Taxonomy (NCBI): domain Bacteria; kingdom Pseudomonadati; phylum Pseudomonadota; class Alphaproteobacteria; order Sphingomonadales; family Blastomonadaceae; genus Blastomonas; species Blastomonas sp. 34TW. The sequence goes on along the minus strand of NZ_JAPFGW010000013.1, from coordinate 118,275 downwards.
GATGACGGCATCCGGCTCGATCGCTGGTTCCACCGGCATCTGCCCGATGTGAACTTCAACCTCGTCTCGCGCTGGGCGCGCACGGGACAGGTGCGGCTCGACGGCAAGCGCGTCGGCCCCGGCGACCGCATCGTGGCCGGACAGACGATCCGCATCCCGCCCGCCGATGGAGATATCGACCGGCCCGCCGCCAAGCCGGCGCCGCGCACGTTGAGCGAGGACCAGATCGCGTTCGCGCAATCGCTGGTGATCCACAAGGATCGCGCGGCGCTGGTGATCAACAAGCCGCCGGGCCTCGCCACCCAGGGCGGCACGCGCACCCACGCGCATGTCGATGGCCTGACCGAGGCGCTCATGTACGAGAGCCCGGTTCGCCCCAAGCTGGTCCACCGTCTCGACAAGGATACGTCGGGCGCCCTGCTGCTCGCGCGCACGCCGGGCAGTGCCGCCTATTTCTCCAAGCGCTTTGCCGGACGCAGCGCGAAGAAGATCTACTGGGCGCTCGTCGTCGGCGAGCCCGATATCTATTCGGGGCTCATCGAACTGCCCATCGCCAAGCAGCCGGGGACCGGCGGCGAGAAGATGCATGTCGACAAGGAAAACGGCCAGCCATCGCGCACCGCCTATCAGGTGATCGAGCGCGCCGGTTCGCGCGCCGCCTGGATCGCGCTTCAGCCGTTCACGGGGCGTACGCACCAGCTGCGCGTCCATCTCGCCGCGATCGGTCATCCGATTGTCGGTGACGGCAAATATGGCGGGCCCGATGCGTTCCTGACCGGAACGATCAGCCGCAAGATGCATCTGCACGCGCGCCGCCTGAAGATCGCGCATCCCGATGGTCCCGCCCTCGACGTGATCGCTGATCTGCCCGAGCATTTCGCAGATTCGATGGAGCAGCTGGGCTTCGACCTGTCGCTGGGCGACGCTGCCTTTGCCGATGACGGCCCGCCGCCCGCGACGCGCGAGGTCAAAAAGCAGCAGGCCAAGGCGCATGCCAAAACGCTGCGCAAGGAACGGCGGGGCGAGCGGCGCAGCCGGTCGGCTCCGGCCAAGCCGGGCGGCAAGCCCAAGGCGAAATCGGGTGGTTCGGCCGCACAGCCAAGGCCGGTCAAGCCGCGCACAGCCCCCAAGAGCGGCCCGCGCAAGCCATGACGACCAGACTCGCGATTTTCGACTGCGATGGCACTTTGGTCGATAGCCAGGCCAATATCTGCAAGGCGATGGAAATGGCCTATGCCGCCGAGGGGCTCGGCCATCCCGACCATCATCTGGTCCGGCGGATCGTCGGGCTTTCGCTGGTCGAGGCGATGCGGGTGATGCTGCCGGAGGCGGACCCGGCCTTTCATGTCGTGCTGGCCGATCATTACAAGAACGCGTTTCACGAACTGCGCGGCAACGGCACCCTGCAGCACGAGCCGCTTTATGACGGGCTTCCCGATCTGCTCGATCGGCTCGATGCGGCGGGCTGGCTGCTTGCAGTGGCGACGGGCAAGTCCGATCGTGGGCTCGACCTGTGCCTGACGCACCACGGCATCAAGCAGCGCTTCGTCTCGCTGCAGACCGCCGACCGGCACCCCTCCAAGCCGCACCCCTCGATGATTTTCGAGGCGTTGAGCGATGCCGGGGCCGAACCCCAGGCCGCGGTCATGATCGGCGATACCAGCTATGACATGGCCATGGGCGTGGCGGCGAATGTCCGCCCGATTGGCGTCGACTGGGGCTATCATGATGCGCATGAGCTAGAGGCGGCAGGCGCGGCGTCGATTGCCTTCACCATGGACCAGCTCTTCGACCATATCGTCGGCGGCACGCCATGAACGCGGAAGACCAGCGCGCGCGCGCGCGGTTCTTCATCATCGGCGCAGTGCGACTGGCAGGCGCGCTGACCATCGCGCTGGCAGTCGCCATCAGCTTTGGCCGGATCGAGGGGTTCCCCGGAGAGCTGGGCTATGCACTGCTCGCTCTGGGTGTGATCGAATTCCTCGTCCTGCCGCAGATGCTGGTCAAGCGCTGGAAGAGCCCGCCGACCGAATGAACGTGATTGCATGAAACGCTTCTACAAGACTGTCACCACCCAGCCTGTCGAAAATGGCCGTGCGCTCCTGCTCGACAACCGCCCGGTAAAAACCCCGCTGCGCGCACCGCTGGTGCTGCCCACCGCTGCCATGGCCGATGCGGTGGCTGGCGAATGGGATGCGCAAGGCGAAGAGATCGTCATCGCCTCGATGCCGCTGACCGGCTTTGCCAATGCCGCGATCGATCAGGTGGCACCGCAGCGGCAGCGCTTTGTCGATGACATCGCCGCTTATGGCGAGACGGACACGCTGTGCTATCGCGCCGATCCCGGCGATCCGCTGGCCGAACGCCAGGATCGCGATTGGGAGCCGATTCTGAAATGGGCGGAAAATCGCTATGATATCAGCATGATCCGCGTTGCTGACATCATCCATCAGCCGCAATCGTCGCACAGCCTGTCCCGTCTCAGGGCCCCGGTTATGGCGATGGATCTATTCACCCTGACCGGATTTTCAACGCTGACCAGCCTGGGTGGTTCGCTCGTCTGTGCGCTGGCACTTCTCGAAAAAGCCTTTGATTCCGAACGAATCTGGCAGGCGATCTGCCTCGAGGAATTGTGGCAGGAAGAACTGTGGGGCGCCGATGGCGAGGCGGTGCAGGCACGTGAGCATCGCCGTGCGGCATTTGACGCTGCCTGGCGGTTTTGCTGTATTGCCCAAGGCTGAGCACGGAACGATCCCCGGGACCGGGCGTTTTTGAAACGTTGCTATCGTTTTTCGTTGCAGACCAGCCTTTCCGTTTAGCTAGGCGCACGAGCGTCCGACCGGACAGGCGCGCAAACCCCATCAGGAGATGTTCCGAAATGTTGAAATCTGCGATCACCGCCCTGTTTCTTTCCACCTCGATGCTGGCCGCGCCCGCCATGGCACAGGATGCCGCTGCACCTGCCGGTCAGGCGGCAGCAGCGGCGCTGACCCCCGAACAGGCTGAAGCGCAGAACAAGGCGATCGCCGATTTCACTGCCGCTCAGCAGGCCCAGGCGGCGGGCAACCATGCGGAAGTGATTGCCAAGCTCGAACCCGCGCTGCCAACCATCCGCGAGATCGTCGCTCGTGATCCGGGCAATGTCCAGAATGCGGGATTCCTGGCAAGTGCTCTGACGATCACCGCGAATTCGCAGGGCGCGCTGGGCAAGATTGATGCGATCCCGCCGCTCTACAAGGAAGCCGCGCCCCAGTGGATGAAGGTTTACGAAGCGGACAAGGCCAATGCGGGCGTGCGCAACACGCTTGTGGCCATTCTGGTAAACCTCGGCAATTTCGGCCTGACCCAGCAGGACAAGGCGGGTGCCAAGCCGCATTTCGAGCAGGCTCTGGCCATTGCCAAGGAAGGGCGCGCGTCTGATCCGGCCAATGCTGATCTCGCCAATGCCGAATTTTCCAGCCTGATCGGTCTTAACCAGGCAACGGGTGACGCGAGCTATCTCGAGGCTGCGAAGCCGGTCGGCACCGAGCTTCGCGAGAAGGGCATTGTCAGCGCGGCGAACAAGCCTGCCGTCGATGCCATTCTCGGCGCAGCATAAAAAGGACGGCACACGCCAAAAGAAGGCCCCGCCGGATCGCTCCGGCGGGGCTTTTCGTATCCGGTCGAAGGAAAGGGGCGCTCAGAACCCTTCGTTCTTCTCCGCCTTTTCCGCGAGCAGAGGCGACACCGCGAAGCCGTGCTTCTTCAGCCCCTCGACGATCTTGGGCGTGCCTTCAAGGCCTGCCCAAAACATCGGGCCGCCGCGATAGACCGGCCAGCCATAGCCATAGATCCACACCACATCGATATCCGATGCGCGCTGCGCCATGCCTTCTTCGAGGATCATCGCGCCTTCGTTGACCATGGTGTAGAGCGTGCGCTCAATGATCTCCTGGTCGCTGATCTCGCGCTTGGGCATGTTCGAGCGCGAGCGGAAATCCTCGATGATCTCGGCGACACGTGCGCTGGGCGTGGGGTTTCGCTTCTCGTCATAATCATAGAAGCCCGCGCCTTTCTTCTGGCCCCAGCGGTCTTCGGCGCACAACGCATCGCGGATGCTTTCGATCCGGCTCGGATCGCGGTGCCAGCCGATATCGACACCGGCAAGGTCGCTCATCTGGAACGGACCCATCGGCATGCCGAACTCGACATGGACGCGGTCGATCTGCTCGGGCGTTGCGCCTTCCATGAGCAGCTTGTTCGCCTCGACTTGGCGCGGCATCAGCATGCGGTTGCCGATAAAGCCGTGGCAGACGCCGGCAACCACTGCGACCTTCTTGATCTTCTTCGACAGGTTCATGACCGTCGCCAGCACGTCATCGGCGGTCTTCGCGCCGCGAACGACCTCGAGCAGCTTCATGACATTGGCGGGCGAGAAGAAGTGCATGCCGAGCACGTCAGCTGGGCGGCTGGTCGATGCCGCGATTTCGTCGACATTGAGGTAGCTGGTGTTGCTGGCCAGGATTGCACCGGGCTTGGCGATCGCGTCGAGCTTGCCGAACACCTCCTTCTTGACGTCCATATTCTCGAAGATCGCCTCGATGATGAGGTCGCAATCGGCGAGATCGTCGAGCGAGAGCGACGGCGTGAGCAGGCCCATCGCCTTTTCCACCTGCTCGGTCGTCAGACGTCCCTTGGACGCACTCGCCTCGTAATTCTTGCGCACCACGGCGACGCCACGATTGAGCGCCTCTTCGGCCTGTTCGACGATCGTCACCGGAATGCCTGCCGACAGGAAGTTCATGGTGATGCCGCCGCCCATCGTGCCAGCGCCTATCACGCCGACCTTGGCGATCGGACGCAGCGCGATGTCGCTGGCGATGCCGTCGATCTTGCTCGCCTTGCGCTCGGCGAAGAAGATGTGCCGCTGTGCTGCGGACTGCGACCCGAACATCAGCTTCATGAACTCGCCGCGCTCGAACTCCAGGCCCTCGGCAAAGGGCAGGCGGGTTGCAGCCTCGACGCAGGCGATGTTCGCTGCCGGTGCATCGAAGCCGCGGAACTTGCGGGCATTTTCCTTCTTGAACGCTTCGATGGCCTCGGGATCGGCCTTTGCCTCGCGCTCGCTGATCCGCGGGACAGGGCGCACGGCCTTGACCTTCTCGGCAAAGGCGAGCGCGCCTTCGAGCAGCTTGCCTTCCTCGACCACCTCATCGACCAGGCCCCATTGGTTGGCGAGTTTGGCCGGGATCGGATCGCCCTTGGCGGTCATTTCAAGCGCGGCCTTGACGCCGACGACGCGCGGCAGGCGCTGCGTGCCGCCCGCGCCGGGCAGCAGGCCCAGCTTCACCTCGGGCACGCCCAGCTTGGCCGAGGGAACGGCGACGCGATAATGCGCGCAAAGGGCCGTTTCCAGGCCGCCGCCCAATGCGGTGCCATGGATCGCGGCGACCACCGGCTTGTCGAGCGCTTCCATCTTGGCGATGACCGCAGGCAGCATCGGCTCGACCGGGGGCTTGCCGAATTCGGTGATGTCGGCTCCGGCAAAGAAGGTCTGCCCGGCGCAGATGAGGACAACGGCCTTGATGCTGTCGTCGCTGGCGGCTTCGTCGAACGCCTTGTCGAGGCCGATGCGCACGGCCGCGCCCAGCGCGTTGACCGGCGGGCTGTCCGAGGTGACGACGAGAATATCGCCATGTTTGGCGGTGGAAATCGGGGAATCGGTCATGGTTCTGGTTCCTTGAGCTTATTCGACTGCGGCGTAGAGCATCGACTTGATCTCGCGCCGGATCGGGTAGGTGCTGGACGGCATCAGCTGCGTCATGAAGATCATGATCACATCCTCTGCCGGGTCGACGAAAAAGGCGGTCGAAAACATGCCGCCCCAGTAGAAATCGCCATTCGACCCCGCGACACCGGTCGCTGCACTGTCGATGGTGGTGGCAAAGCCGAGACCGAAGCCAGCGCCGGCATTTTCCGCCTCGCTGAACAGCGCCTTGCTGTGCTGGGTCAGGTCGCCGCCGCCGGGCAGATGGTTGGCGACCATCAGGTCGAGCGTCTTGCGGCCGAGGATGCGCACGCCTTCCAGACGCCCACCGTTGAGCAGCATGCGACAGAAGCGGTGATAATCGGCAAGTGTCGAGGCCATGCCGCCGCCGCCCGAAAGCTGGCTGGGCTTGCGCCCCCAGGCGGTGGTCGCGCCAGGATCGTAGAGCTTCATCTTCTCGGTCGGGTGGAAGACATAGCAATCGGGCACGCGATCGAGCTTGTCTTCAGGGATCTGGAAATGGGTGTCGACCATGCCGAGCGGCTTCGTGATGCGATCCGCGATGACCTGGTCGAGCGGCTTGTCGTCCATCCGCTGCAAGATCGCGCCGAGGATGTCGGTCGAGATCGAATAATTCCACGCCGTGCCGGGATCGAACTGCAGCGGGATCTGCGCGAGGATCTTGATGAATTCCTCGAGGTCCGGCCCGGCAAACGCCTCAAGCTTGCGCGCGCGATAGGCGGCGTCGATCGGCGTGCGTTCCTGGAACCCATAGGTCAGGCCCGAAGTATGCCGCAACAGATCGATCATCCGCATCGGCTGCGTCGTGGGGCGCGTGACGAACGGCTGCGCGCCGCCGCCCGAAACGAACACGCCCAGGTCCTTCCATTCGGGGATGATGCGGTGGACAGGGTCTGACAGCGCGACACGGCCTTCCTCGACCAGCTGCATGAAGGCGACCGAGGTGATCGGCTTGGTCATGCTGGCGATGCGAAAGATCGCATCCTGCTGCAGCGGCTGACCTTCGCGCGCATTGCCCTGCAGCGAGAGGTGCGCCAGTTCGTGGCCGCGCCCGATCAGCAAGGCTGCGTGCGGCAGGCGACCGGTATCGAGATATTTGGCCCGAATATGGGCAGGAATGCGCTCCAGCAGGCTCTGGTTGAAGCCAAGATCGGCCGGATCGGACACAGAGAGAGACATCAGATAACTTTCATTTCTCCAGGGAGGACAGGGATCAGGTGGCAGTCTGGCCGAAACGCTGGCGTGCATAGGGGTGCGAGCTGGTGAGGCCGCCGTCGACGACCAGCGCATGGCCGTTGACATAGCTGGACCGATCCGACGCCAGGAACAGCGCTGCCTCGGCAATCTCGTTCGGCACGCCGCCGCGCTGCATCGGGTTGAGCTGGCCGATCTTGTCTTCGAAGCCCTTTTCGCGCGCCTTGCTATAGATGAACTCGGTCATGCCGGTCTCGATCAGGCCGGGGCAGATCGCATTACAGCGCACGTTGCTGCCGGTGAGCTGCTGCGCGCCGATGCGCACCAGGTTGATCACGCCCGCCTTGCTCGCGGTATAGGCGGGGCCACCCGCGCCCGAACGGAGCCCCGCGACCGAGGCGGTGCAGATGATCGAGCCGCCGTTTCCGGCATCCGCCATGGCCTTGCCTGCATGCTTGATCGCAAGGAACGGGCCGATCAGGTTGATCTTCAGGATGCGCTCCCATTCCTCCACGGTCTGGTCGAAAATGCCCTCGAACCCACCCGAGACGCCCGCATTGGCGAAAAAGACATCGAGCCGACCATGCAACTCGAGCGCCTTGGCAACCAGCATCTGGACATCGGCTTCGCTGCTGGCATCGGCCTGAACGGCGGTGATGGCATCGGGGTTCTGCGCGGCGGTGTCATCCTGCTTGCCGGTAATGTCGGTGGCGATGACCTTTGCGCCATGCGCGGCGAACAGCAGCGAACTTGCCCGGCCAATGCCGCTGCCCGCCCCGGTAACGATTGCAACCTTGCCCTGCAAATCCATGGAATTTCCTCTCGCTTTCGTTTTGCGCGACTTAAAGCGCCGCTGCTATGGATGTGCCGCCGTCGATCACGATCGACTGGCCGGTGATATAGGTCGACGCATCCGATGCCAGAAACACAGCTGCGCCTGCAATCTCGTCGGGCTGGCCGATGCGGCGCAGCGGAGTGATCCGGCGGACATAGCCCATCACCTTCTCGTCCTCCCACAGCGCCCGGGCCATGTCGGTCTGGATCAGCCCCGGCGCGATGCAATTCACGCGGATCGCGTCGGGTCCCAGCTCATAGGCGAGGTTGCGCGCCAGCTGAAAGTCCGCCGCCTTGCTGATATTGTAGACGCCGATACTGCCCGATCCCTGCATCCCGCCGATCGACGAGATGATGATCACCGATCCCTTGCCCGCAGCCTTCATGTCGGGCAGCACCATCTGCACCAGCCAGTGGTTGGACAGGATATTGTTGTCCATGATCTTGCGGAACTGGTCGTCGCTGATCCCGCCCATCGGCCCGTAATAGGGGTTGCTGGCGGCATTGCAGACGAGGATGTCGACCGGCCCCAGCTCGGCCCGGGTGCGATCGACGAGGTTCTGCAGGTCTTCCTTGCGCGAGATGCTGGCGGCAACAGCAATCGCGGTGCCTTCGCCAAACTCGCTATTGAGTTCGGCAGCGACTGCATCGCAGGCGTCCTGATTGCGGCTCGAGATCGCGACCTTCGCCCCGTGAGCGGCATATTTGCGCGCGATCGCCGCGCCGATCCCGCGCGAGGAGCCAGTGACGATCGCGACGCGCCCGGTCAGATCGAAGCTGCGATCGCTCACTGTGCGCCGGCTTTCTTGGCATATTCCCACGCCGCCTGGGCGAGCGGGATGACGCGCTGCGCCATCTGCGCGGCCTGCGCGCTCGATGCGGTGCCGTCGATCACGCGTTTCTTGATGCCCTGCAGGATCGCGGCGATGCGGAACTGGTTATAGGCGAGATACCAGTCCATGTCCGGGACCTCGTCCAGCCCGGCCTTCTCGACATAGCGCGCCAGCGCCTCCTCGAGCGTCGGGATGCCCAGCGCCTTGGTGTCGACACCGAGCAGGCCGTTGCGGCCCTCGGCAGGCTGGACCCAGCTCATCAGGAAATAGCTGAGGTCCGCAATCGGATCGCCCAGCGTCGAGAGCTCCCAGTCGAGCAGCGCGATGACCCTGGGCTCGTCATGCGCGAAGATCATGTTGTCGATGCGGAAATCGCCGTGCGCGATGCCGAAGCCGCGCTGTTCGGGCACGGTCTTTTCCAGCCACTCGATCAGCTGGTCCATTTCCGGAATCGTCTCGGTCTCGGAAAGGCGATACTGCTTGGTCCAGCGCGAGATCTGGCGCGCGCAGTAATTGCCGGGCTTGCCGTAGTCTTCCAGGCCGATCGCGGCGGGATCGAAGCTGTGCAGATGCGCCAGCGTATCGATCATCGCGTTGTAGATCGCGGTGCGCTGTTCGGGGGTCTTGCCGGGCAGCGTGCCGTCCCAATAGCTCGCGCCATCGGTGAACGCCATCACGTAGAACATCGATCCGATGACCGAGTCATCCTCGCACAGCCCGAACTGGCGCGAGACAGGGAAGCCCTGATCGTAGAGCGCGGCCTGGACGCGATATTCGCGGTCCACAGCATGCGCCGAGGGCAGCAGCGGGCCGAAGGGCTTGCGCCGCAGCACATAGGCCGCTTTCGGCGTGGTCACCTTGTAGGTCGGGTTCGACTGGCCGCCCTTGAACTTGGAAAGGGTGAGCGGGCCTTCGAAGCCTTCGACATTGCCCTCGAACCAGCGGGTGAGGCTCGCTTCGTCGAGCCGGTCCTGTTCGGGCACGTCCATCGTGCCGGTCATCGTCGCCTGCGCGTCGATCTGTTCCATCAGATTCTGTCCTCACCCAATTCAATTATAGACGATGACTGACCGCGCAGAATCACCGACCCTGAGCGCGTCGAAAGCCTCGTTGATGCGTCCCAGCGGCAAGCGTTCGGCAATGATCGTGTCGAGGTCAAGCATTCCGCGCATGTAGAACTCGACCAGGCGCGGGATTTCAACCGGAAAACGATTGTCGCCCATCAGCGAGCCCTGCAGCTTTTTGCCCTGCAGCAGTTCCATTGCCGACAGGCCGACCTTCTCGGCGAGCGGCATCATGCCCAGGATTGTCGCGGTGCCGCCGCGCCGGAGCACCCTGACCGCCAGATTGGCCGACGCCGGACGACCCACCGCTTCGATGGCATGGTGCACGCCACCCTTGGTCAGTTCGATCACCTGTTCGGCCGCGCCATCGGCGCTCGAATCGATGCAATCGGTCGCGCCCAGCTTCTCGGCGAGCGCGCGCTTGTCGGCCACCGGATCGATCGCGATGATGCGGCCCGCGCCCGCGATCTTGGCTGCGTTCACTGCCGCCAGGCCGACGCCGCCGCAGCCGACGATCGCGACCGTCTCGCCCGGCGTCACGTCCGCTGCGTTGAACACCGCGCCCGCGCCCGTCGTTACCGCGCAGCCGATCACGCAGGCTCGGTCGAGCGGCATGTCGGGGTTGATGGCGACACAGGCGTGCTCGTGGACCAGCATCTGTTCGGCATAGGCGGACAGGTTGAGGAGCTGGTTGACGGGCGCGCCGTCGAGGCTGAGCCGGGGGTGCTGATGGGGAGCGCGCTTGGTATCCTGGCCGATGCACAAGGCCATGCGCCCGGTGACGCAGAATTCGCAATGGCCGCAATAGGCGCTGAGGCAGGTGACCACGGCATCGCCGGGTTTCACCGTGGTCACGCCATCGCCGATCGCCTCGACAATGCCGGCAGCTTCATGGCCGGGGATGAAGGGCAGGGGGGCGGGATAGCTGCCATCGACGAAATGCAGGTCGGATCGGCACACCCCGGTCGCCGCGGTGCGGATCAGCACCTCGCGCGGGCCGGGCTTGTCGATGGTGACGTCGCGGATCTCGAGCGGCTTGCCCGGTTCGAAACAGATGGCAGCTTTCATGGGTCTCTCTCCATTGCTCCTCGCCCCTTCAGGGGAGAGGAAACGAAGCCTTGGCAGCTTGCTGCCTAGGCGCAGTTGGAGAGGGGATGCGGCCTAACGCACGCTTGCCCCTCTCCCTGCTCCGCTAAAGCAAAACTTTCCCTCTCCCCTGAAGGGGAGAGGGCCTGATCGTCAGCGCGCTACGCCCAGATCGCCCGAGGTGAAGCCACCCTCGGCATCGTTGGCGCCATGCTTGCCCATTTCGAGCCGTGCGATGGTGCGGTTGTGCACCTCGTCCGGACCGTCGGCGAGACGCAGCGTCCGCATGTGCGCATAGGCCTTGGCGAGGCCGAAATCCTCGCTGACGCCCGCGCCGCCATGCGCCTGGATGGCATCGTCGATCACCTTGAGCGCGATGCGGGGAGCGGCCACCTTGATCATCGCGATCTCGGCCTTGGCGTATTTGTTGCCGACCTTGTCCATCATGTCCGCCGCCTTGAGGCAGAGCAGGCGAGTCATCTCGATATCGATGCGCGCTTCGGCAATCCGCTGTTCCCAGATCGAATGCTCCGAAATCCGCTTGCCGAACGCAACGCGCGACTGGAGGCGGCGAACCATCTTGGCCAGCGCCTCTTCGGCGACACCGATGGTGCGCATGCAGTGGTGGATGCGGCCCGGTCCAAGGCGGCCCTGCGCGATCTCGAAGCCGCGGCCTTCCCCGAGCAGCATGTTGCTCGCCGGGATGCGCACGTCCTTGAGTTCGATTTCCATATGGCCGTGCGGCGCATCGTCATAGCCGAACACCGGCAGATGACGCAGGATGTTCACGCCGGGCGCGTCGAGCGGCATCAGCACCATCGACTGCTGCGCGTGGCGCTTGGCCTCGAAATCGGTCTTGCCCATGACGATCGCGATCTTGCAGCGCGGATCGCCCGCACCCGACGACCACCATTTGCGGCCGTTGATGACATATTCGTCGCCCTCGCGGCGGATCGAGGTTTCGATATTGGTCGCATCGGACGAGGCGACCTGCGGCTCGGTCATCAGGAAGGCCGAACGGATCTCGCCGTTCATCAATGGCTTCAGCCACTGTTCCTTGTGTGCAGCGGTGCCATAGCGGTGCAGCACTTCCATGTTGCCGGTGTCGGGCGCGGAGCAGTTGAAGATCTCGCTCGCCATCTCCACCCGGCCCATCTCCTCGGCGCACAGCGCATATTCGAGGTTGGTGAGACCGGGACCGTCGAATTCGAAGCTGTCATCGACATGCGGCAGGTTGGGGTTCGATGGCGGCATGAACAGGTTCCAGATACCGGCAGCCTTGGCCTTGGCCTTTTCGTCCTCGATGACCTGCAGCACCTTCCAGCGGCCGCCCTCGGCCTGCTGCGCGTAATAGTCCTTCACGCGCGGGCGGACATGCGCTTCGATATGCGCGCGGACGCGGTCGCGCCAATAGGCCTGGCGTTCGGTAAGGTCAAAATCCATGGCTCATCTTCCTTTCGTGAAACTCATCAGGGTTGGGCGATCTGGGCCAGGCGCGCTTCGTGATCGGCGCGGCCCAGGGGAAAGCGGGTGAACAGCCAGGCGCAGACGAGGCCGATCAGCGTGGTGGCAATGGCAAAGGTCAGTGCGAGCCGGTCGATCACGTCCGGCGCGACCTGGCCCGGCTGGGCATTGTCGGGGAAGCCGGCAATGGCGAGGATCAGCGCCGAGGCGAGGATACCGAGCCCGCCGATGCATTTCTGCATGAAGAAGAAACCGGCAAAGAAGATGCCTTCGGTGCGCTTGCCGGTCTCGGCCTCGCTCGCGTCGGTGACATCGGCGATCATCGAACTGATCATCATCATCGCACAGATGCCGAAGGTGATCGAAAGCGCGATCAGCGACAGGATCAGCACCGTTGCCATGCCGCCCCCGGTAGCAGGGAACAGCCCTGCGAGCCGCAGCCAATAGGGCGCGGTGGCAAACATCAGCGACAGCAGCGAGGCGATCGCGGCGGTCCGCGGCTTTTCGAGCCGGCGCGAGGCGGGGCCAACAATGAAAAAGGCGACCGCGACCCCCAGGAACAGCACGAACGGGTAGATGTTGAACACGCTCTGTTCGAATTCCCAGACGTACAGCATCAGATAGTTCTGTAGCGCGAAAAACAGTCCCTGATTGGCAAAGGCGCACATTCCGGCGGCGAGCAGCAGCTGGAACGGCTTGAAGCGCAGCGCGGCAATGAAGTCCCTGAAACCGTGTGAATGCGCGGCGGGGGCATCGGTATTGGGGTGCGCGAGCAGCCGGTGCGTGCCCAGCGCCGAGACCACTACCGAAACGATCATCACCACCGATCCGACCAACGCATAGCGGTGATAGCCATTGGGGTTGAGCACGCCATTGTCAAAACCCGGCTCGGGCACCAGCAGCAGCGCGTAGGCCGCGTAGAGCATCACCAGCCCGCCCATCCAGCCGAACAGGAAGCGGTAGCGCAGCACTTCGGTGCGCTCGTGATAATCGCGGGTCATCTCGGGCAGCATGGCGAGCGCCGGGACCTCATAGGCCGAGAACGAGAAACGCACCGCCATCGCCACCGCGATCAGGTAGAAGAACAGCGCGCCATTGCTCCATTCGGGCGGATTCCACAGCAGCAGCCATGACAGCGCGATCGGCAGCGCTGCGCCGTACAACCAGGGATGGCGGCGACCCCAGCGGCTGCGCGTCGCATCCGACCGGTGGCCGACAAAGGGATCGAAGAACGCATCGGCCACCAGCGCCAGCGCGACGGCGAGGCCAACCTGCTCGGCGGGCATGCCGATGACCTGGTTGAAATAGATCAGCAGGAAGACGGCAAAGCCGTTGTCCTTGATGCCATAGGCGACCGAACCGAATCCGAAGGCGAGCTTGGTGCCCATCGACACCTTTTGCGCGGCCGCAGGCAGGGGAGGGACTCCAGCAACGGTCATGCGATGGAGCTGCGCCCGCCGCCGAGCAGCCCGTCCGCCCGGTGCCGATGCACCTGCGTTGCGATGGCCGGTATGGCCCGCTGCATTGATTCTCTCCCGTTCGTGTCCTTGGGCCAATACCATATGGCAGCTACCGTAAACGTCAACTGCCGTGAGGGTGACGTTACGGCATCCGGCCTAGGATTCAACAGGCTTGCAGCCGCCTTGCGTCCACCATAGACTGGCCCGCGACGGACGGTTTTGGCCGCAGGAAAAGCTTCCCGGCCCCGCCCTTTGGGACCCTATTGGGAATACAGGCGCAGAGAGGATGACGATGAGCGATCTCGATCAGTTCAGGACAGAAGTGCGCGCATGGCTGGAGGAAAATTGCCCCGCCGAAATGCGCGAGCCGGTGCGCGGCGATGACGACGTATGCTGGGGCGGACGCAACTGGCAGTTCAAGAACGAAGCGCAGAAGCTGTGGCTCGAACGCTGCGTCGCCAAGGGCTATACCGTGCCCGACTGGCCCAAGGCCTATGGCGGAGCGGGTCTGACCGCCGCCGAGACCAAGATCCTGCGTCAGGAAATGGCGCGCATCGGCGCACGTCCGCCGCTGTCGAGCTTCGGCATCTGGATGCTCGGCCCCGCGCTTCTGCATTTCGGTACCGAAGAGCAGAAGGTGCATTATCTGAACCAGATCGCGCGCGGCGAAATCCGCTGGTGCCAGGGTTATTCTGAGCCGGGTTCGGGATCGGACCTCGTCAGCTTGCAGACCTATGGCGAGGACAAGGGCGATCACTGGGTGGTAAACGGCCAGAAAATCTGGACGAGCTATGCCGACAAGTGCGACTGGATCTTCTGCCTGGTCCGCACCGACAAGACGAACAAGTATCAGGGCATCTCGTTCCTGCTGTTCGACATGGAGACGCCCGGCGTCACCACCAAGCCGATCAAGCTGATCAGCGGCAATTCGCCGTTCTGCGAGACCTTCTTCGACAATGTCGTGGTGCCCAAGCACCAGATTGTCGGCGAACTCAACCGCGGCTGGGATGTCGCCAAGTATCTGCTGGGCCATGAGCGCGAGATGATCTCGGGCGGGGGTCTCGGCGATGGCGCGCCTTCGCTCGGCGCGCAGCTCAAGAACTCGATCGGCACCAATGGCCTCGGTCAGCTCGACGACGGCATCCTGCGTGCCGAACTTGCGCAGTTCGATGTCGATGCGCTGGCGTTCAAGGCGATGGCCGAGCGCTTCGGCGACGAGATGAAGGCGGGCAAGGGCCATCCCGCCCAGCCCAACATGATGAAATACGCCGGGACCGAACTCAACAAGCGTCGCCACGAGCTGGTGATGGCGGGCAATGGTTCGGACGCGCTCGAATGGGAAAGCGAAGCCAGCAAGGGCGGTGCCAAGGCGCGCAACTGGCTGCGCACCAAGGCGAACAGCATCGAGGGCGGCACCAGCGAGGTGATGCTCAACGTCATCTCCAAGCGCATCCTGGATTTGCCGGGGGCGTGAACCGCCCGTAGCCCTTTTTGGTCGGTCCCCTGCGGAGGCAGGGGTCCATCTCCCCGAGCGTGGCACTTGGTGCACCGGCAGGAGATGGGTTCCCGCCTTCGCGGGAAACCGATGATCAGAACACAGCGAGATAATCCCATGCCCATGTTCCTCAACGAAGACCAAGCCATGCTGCGCGACAGCGCGCGCGAATTTCTAAAAACCGAAGCCCCGGTCGGCCATATGCGCAAGCTGCGCGACGAGGGCTGCAAGGACGGTTTCCGCCACGCGCTGTGGAAGCAGTTCGGCGAGATGGGCTTTACCGGCATCCTGATCGGCGAAGACGATGGCGGGCTTGGCCTGGGCCATGTCGAGGCCGGCGTGGTGCTCGAAGAAATCGGTCGCAATCTGTCGCCTTCGCCGTTCCTGACCACGGCGGTCGCGGGCGTGTCCGCGCTCAACCATGGTGGCCAGCACCTCAAGGACAAGTTCTTCCCCGGCATCCTCGCGGGCGAGACCGTGCTGGCGCTGGCGATCGACGAGCATGCCAAGCATCGCCCGGCGCAGATCGCGACCAAGGCGGAGAAATCGGGCAACGGCTTCAAGCTCTCTGGCAAGAAGCAGTTCGTCGTACAGGGCGCGAGCGCCGACGCGCTGATCGTCGCTGCCCGCACCGCCGGAGCTCCGGGCGAGACCGACGGGATCACGCTGTTCGTCGTCGACAAGGACGCTGCCAACTTGGGCGTCGACAACACCCGGCTGGTCGACAGCTCGATGGCCGCGCATGTCACGCTCGACGGTGTCGAGGTCGATGGTGATGCGGTGATCGGCGAGGTCGATCAGGGCTGGCAGGTGCTTACCGCGCTGCTCAAGGCGGGGCGCGCAGGTTCTGCCGCCGAGCTGGTCGGCGTCGGATCGGGCGCGATGGACATGACCGTCGATTATCTCAAGCAGCGCAAGCAGTTCGGCCGTCTGATCGGCGAGTTCCAGGCGCTGCAGCACCGTGCGGCGCACCTCTACAGCGAGATGGAAATTGCCCGCGCCGCCGTGCTCAAGGCGCAGCAGCTGCTCGACGAGGGCCAGGACAGCGCCGACATCTTCGTGTCGGTCGCCAAGGCCAAGGCCGGACGCAGCGCCAATCTGGCGGTCCGCGAAGGCGTGCAGATGCACGGCGGCATCGGCATGACCGACGAATACGATATCGGCTTCTACATGAAACGCGACCGAGCGCTCAACGAGTTCATGGGCGATGCGAACTTCCACGCAGGCCGCGTGGCAGAAATCTTCGGATATTGATCAACCTCTAGCCCCTCCCCTTGAGGGGAGGGGTTGCGGTGGGGAATTCAAGGGTGGCGCAGCTATGCCCCCCCCAGCCCCGCCCCCAAAAGGAGAGGGGAGTATTTGCATGGCACTCGATCCCGAAATTTTCGACGCGCTGCTAGAGGGCGTCCGCCGCTTCGTTGCCGAACGCCTGCGTCCGCTCGAAGCCCAGGTTTCCGAAACCGACGAAATCCCCGACGATCTGGTGCAGGACATGCGCGAGCTTGGCCTGTTCGGCCTGTCGATCAGCGAGGATTATGGCGGTCTCGGCCTCAACATGGAGGAGGAGGTCCGCATCGCCTTCGAACTCGGGCGTACGTCGCCCGCGATGCGCTCCACTTTCGGCACCAATGTCGGCATCGGCAGCCAGGGGCTGGTGATGGACGGCAACGAGGCGCAGAAGGCGAAGTACCTGCCGCTGATCGCCAGCGGCGAGATCATCACCTCGTTCGCGCTGACCGAGCCCGATGTCGGATCGGACAGCGGCTCGGTCAAGACCCGCGCCGAGCTCGATGGCGACGCCTATGTGCTCAACGGCTCGAAGCGTTACATCACCAATGCCGACAAGGCTGACCTGTTCACGGTGATGGCGCGCACCGGCGGGCCCGGACCCAAGGGGGTCACCGCGTTCCTGGTGCCGCGCAATCTGCCCGGCCTTTCGGTCGGCAAGCCCGAGCGCAAGATGGGCCAGCAGGGCGCGCATGTCTGCGACGTCAATTTCGACAATGTGCGCGTGCCCGTGGAAAATCGCCTGGGCGCGGAAGGTGACGGCTTCAAGGTCGCGATGCGGGTGCTCGATCGCGGGCGGCTGCACATTTCGGCGGTGTGCGTCGGGGCGGCCGAGCGGCTGATCGCGGACAGCATCGCCTATGCCAGGGAGCGCCAGCAGTTCGGCAAGCCGATCGCCGAATTCCAGCTGATCCAGGCGATGATCGCCGACTCGGTGGCCGAGTGCAAGGCGGCCAAGGCGCTGGTGCTGCAGACCGCCAGGGCCAAGGACCGCGGCGAGCGCATCACCGAGGACTGCGCCTGCGCCAAGCTGATCGCTTCCGAGATGGTCGGCCGCGTCGCCGACCGCGCGGTCCAGATCTTCGGTGGCGCGGGCTATATCGCCGACTATGGCATCGAACGCTTCTACCGCGATGTCCGCCTGTTCCGCATCTACGAGGGAACCAGCGAGATTCAGCGGACCATCATTGCAAGGGAAGCCTTGCGTTCGGAGGGATGAACATGAGCATTGAAAATCTGTTTTCGGTCAAGGGCAAGGTGGCGCTCGTCACCGGTGGCTCGCGCGGCATCGGCAAGATGATCGCACAGGGCCTGATCGCCGCTGGCGCCAAGGTCTATATCTCGGCGCGCAAGGCCGCCGCCTGCGATGCGACCGCCGAGGAGCTGGGCCCCAACTGCATCTCGCTGCCCTGCGACGTCTCCAGCGTCGAGGGCGCACGCCAGCTCGCCGCGAATCTCGCCGAGCACGAGAGCCGCCTCGACATTCTGGTCAACAATGCCGGCGCTGCCTGGGGTGCAGAGTTCGAGGATTTTCCCGAAATCGGCTGGGACAAGGTGATGGACCTCAACGTCAAGTCGCCCTTCTTCCTGACCCAGGCGCTGCATGGCCTGCTCAAGGCCGGTGCCAGCGCCGAAACCCCGGCCAAGGTGATCAACATCTCCTCGGTCGATGGCATGCGGGTCAATCCGTGGGAAACCTATAGCTATCAGGCGAGCAAGGCGGCTCTGATCCAGCTTACCAAGCGCATGGCGGTCCGCCTGCTGCGCGACCATATCTATGTCACCGGCATCGGCCCCGGCGCGTTTCCGTCGGACATGAACAAGGCCGCGCGCGATTATGGCGACAAGGTGGCCAGCGGCATCCCCAACAAGCGCGTCGGCGACTGGCAGGACATTTCGGGCGCGGTGATCTTCCTCGCCAGCCGCGCGGGCGATTACGTCATCGGCACGACCATCCCGGTCGATGGCGGCATCGTCAATGCTTCGGTCCCGCAGGGTGGTTACGATCCCGAAGGCCATTGATCGGTCCCGACAGGACGTAAAATCACGGCGCGCGCACTGGTTGCGCGTGCCGTTTTCATGCACAGTGCCTGGAAATATTCATGGGGAGCTGTGTGATGGGAATGCGCAACGTGGCGATGGCAATCGGCCTAAGCATGGCAGTTGTTGCGACCGGTCCGATCGCCGAGGCGCAATCCCGCAAATCCTCTCCCTCACTCGGCGGATCGATGAAGAGCCTGCTTGGCAATGCATCGGACAGCGCGCTCGATCAGCTCGGACAGCCCGGTGCCTTCTATGCGGACCAGGCTGTGCGCATCCTCCTCCCCGGCCCGCTGCAAAAGGCGACCAAGCTGATGCGGCTCACCGACCGGGCGGGCATCACCAACAATCTGGTCAAATCGCTCAACGATGCCGCCGGGCTTGCGGCGCAGGAGGCCAAGCCGGTGTTCCGCTCGGCGATCGATTCGATGACGCTGGCCGATGGCGTCGGCATCGTCGCGGGCGGCGATACCGCAGGCACGCAATATCTCCGGCGCACCTCGGGCGAGGTGCTGCGGCAGAAAATGCGGCCGCTGGTGAGCAATGCGCTGGGCCGGACCGGCGCTTTCAAGCAGCTCGACAGTCTTGGCAGCAGCGGTACCGGCGGGGTTCTGGGAGCGCTGGCAGGCGTCGATCTCAGCCGCGACGGCCTGATCGATAGCGTCACCGACCAGGCAATGTCGGGCATCTTCACCTATATCGGACGCGAGGAAGCCAATTTCCGGAAGAACCCGCTCAAGTCCGGCAAGAAGTTGCTCGACCGGGTGATGTAAGCTGCCTCAGGGGGCGGGCGCGTTCATCAGGTCGCGGACATAATCGATCAGCCCGGTCTGGCGCGCGCGGCGCATCCGTTCCGAGTTCAAAATCTGGCGGACCTTGTCGAAACAGCTTTCGACATTGTCGTTGATGACGACGAAATCATAGCCGTCCCAATGGCTGATCTCGTCCTGCGCGCGCGCCATGCGCCCGGCGATCACCTCTTCGCTGTCGGTGTTGCGGCTGCGGAGGCGGCGGTGCAATTCCTCGAGCGACGGCGGCAGGATGAACACGCGCACGACATCGCCCTCGGCGCGCTGATACAGCTGTTGCGTACCCTGCCAGTCAATGTCGAAGAGGAAGTCCTGCCCGTCGCGAAGACCCTGTTTCACCTGGGCCTTGGGCGTTCCGTAATAATGCCCGAACACCTTGGCCCATTCGAGCAATGCGTTTTCCTCGACCAGGCGATGGAATTCGGCCTCGTCGATGAAATGATAATCCTTGCCATCGACCTCGCCGGGGCGCGGCGGGCGCGTGGTTACCGACACCGACAGTGCGATATGTCCGTCCTGCTCGAGAAGCATCCGCGCGATGGTCGATTTGCCCGCGCCAGATGGCGAAGACAGGATGAAAAGCAGGCCGCGGCGGGCAAGGGGGGCTTGGATAACGGTGTTGACCATGGCGGCTCATGGCCAAAGCCGCCGCCAAAGGTCAACCAGTTTGTGTGTTACAATTCGGCGCTCACGCCTTGGGCAGCTTGCCCTTATCCTTGCGCTGGTCATAGACCGCCTTGGCAAGCAGCGCTCCGCCGACGAGCAGCGCACCGGGAACCGAGCGGGTGGCAATGCGCGCGGCAATGGCGCCCATGACCGTGCCGCCGAACACCGTTGCGGCAATCTGGCTGCGCGCCTTGGCACCGATCATGTTGCGCACCAGCTCGTCATTGGCCGCTGTGGTGATCAGGCGGCTCGCGCCATTCCAGGCACCGACCGTCCAATGCGGGCGGGCGGCGGGTGGCGCAGCGGTGACGCCGGTCCCGTCGACCGGTGCCGGTGCGTTCACCACCGGCGCGGTGCTTGCAGGCGTTTCGGGGGTGGACGGGCTGTTGTTCACGGGGTTGGTCATGGCACATCCATAGCTGATTTGGGCTCCGACCTCAAACGCCTGCCGCCGCAGGAGCGTTCCCGCAACCAGTCAGCGACCGATCATGTCCTGCGGGCGGACACGCGCATCGAACGTCGCCTCGTCGACCAGCCCCAGTGCCAGCCCCGCCTGCTTGAGCGTCAGCCCGTGCTCGTGCGCGTGCTTGGCGATCTTCGCGGCATGGTCATAGCCGATAACCGGGGCAAGCGCGGTGACGAGCATCAGCGAGCGATCCACCAACTCGGCGATCCGCGACTCGTTGGCCTTCATCCCCTCGACGCAGCGCTCGGCAAAGCCCTCCATCCCCGTCGCCAGTAGATCGATCGACCGCAGCACGTTCGCGCCGATCAGCGGCTTGAACACGTTGAGCTCCATATGCCCCTGCAGCCCGCCGATGGTGATCGCCTGATGGTTGCCCATCACCTGCGCTGCCACCATGGTCAGCATCTCGCACTGGGTCGGATTGACCTTGCCAGGCATGATCGAACTGCCCGGCTCGTTGGCGGGAAGCTCGAGCTCGCCAAGGCCCGAGCGCGGGCCCGAGCCGAGCAAGCGGATATCGTTGGCGATCTTGGTCAGCGCCACCGCCAGCGTATTGAGTGTGCCCGACAAGTGCACCAGCGGGTCGTTGCTGGCCAGCGCCTCGAAGCTGTTCTCCGCCGGGTGAAAGGGATGGCCGGTGATCTCGGCGATCGCCTCGCACATCGCCTGCGCGAAGCCCTTGGGGGCATTGAGGCCGGTGCCGACCGCGGTGCCGCCGATCGCGAGCCGATAGGTGCCCGCCACTATCGCCGGTTCGATCCGTCGTCCGCAGCGATAGAGCTGGTTGGCATAGCCGGAAAATTCCTGGCCCAAGGTCAGCGGAGTCGCGTCCTGCAAATGGGTGCGCCCGATCTTGACGATATGGTCCCAGGCAGCCGCCTTTTCCGCCAGCGCAGCCGTCAGCCGGTCGAGGGCAGGGCGCAGCCGCGTCTGCACCGCCAGGCTGGCCGCGATATGGATCGCGGTCGGAAAGGCGTCGTTCGACGACTGGCTCTTGTTGACATGATCGTTGGGGTGCACCGGCGCCTTGCCGCCACGCTGGCCGGTCAGCAGCTCGTTGGCGCGGCCCGCGATCACCTCGTTGACGTTCATGTTGCTCTGCGTGCCGCTGCCGGTCTGCCAGATGGTCAGCGGGAACTGATCGTCGAGCGCACCGGAGGCGACTTCGGCCGCCGCGTTCTCGATCGCATCGGCGAGCTCTGCGGGCAGGCCATGGTCGCGGTTCACGCGCGCCGCCGCCTGCTTGACCACCGCGAGGCCATGCACGATGCCGATCGGCATGCGCTCGTGCGGCGCGAAGGGGAAATTCTCGAGGCTGCGCTGCGTCTGAGCGCCCCAATAGCAGCTCGCCGGGACCGCGATCTCGCCCAGCGAGTCGCTTTCGATGCGGGTATCGATGTCTGTCAAAGGCCCTGTCCGTGAAAGGCGGCCCTCAAAGCCGCTATTTGCGCTTGCCGAAATCCACGCTGACGACGTTGGATCCGTCGCCATCGCCGCCGGGATGATCATTTTCCGCCGCTTCGTACGGCTCGGGCGGAGGCGTATCGCCCGAAACCTGGAACTGCAGGCCGAAATCGACCGCCGGGTCGACAAATGCGGTGATCGCACTGAACGGGATGAACAGGTGCGCGGGCACGCGGTTGAAGCTCAGCCCCACCGAAAAGCCTGTCTTCTCGACCTTCAGGTCCCAGAATTTCTGCTGGAGGACGATCGTCATCTCGTCCGGGAAGCGCTCGACGAGATGGCGCGGAATGTCCACGCCGGGCGAGCGCGTCTTGAACGTGATGTAGAAATGATGGCTGCCGGGGAGACCATTCGATTCGACTTCGCCCAGCACGCGGCCGACGACTGCGCGCAGGGCTTCCTGGACGATCTCGTCGTAGGGAATCAGGCTGTCGGGCGCATCGTCACTCATGCCCAATTTGTTGGACCGACATTCGTTCAGGGTCAAGGCGCTAATGGCCCGCACGACAGCACGCTGCAACAAGTGGCAAAAATGTTGCGCGTCTCCGCAAGCTGATTATAGGGCGCAGCATGCGCACCGCCCGGATAGAACGCAAGACCCACGAAACCGACATTTTCGTCGAGTTGAACCTCGATGGGACAGGCCAGTTCGACGTGTCGACCGGCATCGGTTTTCTCGATCACATGGTCGAGCAGTTCTCGCGCCATTCGCTGATCGACCTGACCTGCCGGATCAAGGGCGATCTGCATGTCGATCAGCACCACACGACCGAGGATTGCGCGCTCGCCATCGGCCAGGCGCTCACCCAGGCGCTGGGCGACAAGGGCGGCATCGTCCGCTATGGCCATGCCTATTCGCCGATGGACGAGACGCTGAGCCGTGTCGCGGTCGACATCTCGGGCCGACCCTATTTCGTCTGGAAGGCGGGTTTCACGCAGCCGCGCCTGGGCGAGATGGATACCGAGCTGTTCGAGCACTGGTTCCACTCGATCGCACAGACCGCAGGGCTGACGCTGCATATCGAGCTGCTCTACGGAGCGAACAACCACCATATCTGCGAGAGCATCTACAAGGGCTTTGCCCGTGCGATGCGCGCCGCGGTCGAGATCGACCCGCGCAAGCAGGGCGCGGTGCCCTCGACAAAGGGCATATTGGGTGGCTGATCGGGTCGCGCTGATCGATTATGGCGCGGGCAATCTGCACAGTGTGCACAATGCGCTGAAGGCCGCCGGTGCCGCCGATATCGCGGTGACCGATGATCCCGCGCTGGTGCGTGCGGCCGACCGCATCGTCCTGCCCGGCGTCGGTGCCTTTGCCGCGTGCATGAACGGGCTGTCCGCCATCCCCGGCATGATCGATGCGCTCGAAGACCGGGTGCGCGGCGACAGGGTGCCGTTTCTCGGCATCTGTGTCGGCATGCAGCTGCTCGCGACGCGCGGGCTCGAGCATGGCACGCATGCGGGGCTCGGCTGGATTGCGGGCGAAGTGCGCGCGATGGACGCGACGCCATCGATCAAGGTCCCGCATATGGGATGGAACGATGTCACGCCCTCGGATGGCGCGCCCCTGATTGTGCCGGGCGAGGCCTATTTCTTGCACAGCTACCATTTTGCCGCTGCCGATGCTGATGATGTCGCCGCCGTCACCGATCATGGCGGCCCGGTGACCGCCGCCGTCGCGCGCGGCAACATCCTGGGCGTGCAATTCCATCCGGAAAAGAGCCAGGCTTATGGCCTCGATCTGCTCCGCCGCTTTCTCGACTGGACCGTGTCATGAGCATCATCGTCTTTCCCGCGATCGACCTGAAAGGCGGCCAGGTGGTTCGTCTTGCCGAAGGCGATATGGACCGCGCGACGGTCTATGGCGACGATCCCGCAGCCCAGGCGCAGCTCTTTGCGGAAGCGGGTGCCCAGCATTTGCACGTCGTCGATCTGGACGGAGCCTTTGCCGGTGAAGCGGTCAACCGCAGCGCGGTGGAATCGATCATCAAGAGCTTTCCCGGCTATCTCCAGCTCGGCGGCGGTATTCGCACCCGCACCGCTGTCGAAGGCTGGTTCGACCTCGGCGTAGCTCGCGTCGTTATCGGCACGGCGGCGTTGACCGATCCCGAATTCGTGCGCGACATGGCCAAGGCCTATGAGGGTGGCATCGTCGTTGCGGTCGATGCGCGCGACGGCATGGTCGCGACGCATGGTTGGGCCGATGTCTCCGACGTTCCCGTCGCCGACATGGCGCGCCGTTTCGAGGACGCCGGTGTCGCCAGCCTCCTCTTCACCGATGTCGGGCGCGATGGGCTGCTCAAGGGGTGCAACATCGATGCGACCGTCGCACTCGCCCGCACCACCGACATTCCGGTGATCGCCAGCGGTGGGGTGAAGGGGCTCGACGACATTCATCTGCTCAGTCTCCACGCCGAAGACGGCATCGAAGGCGTCATTACGGGCCGCGCGCTCTACGATGGCCGCCTCGATCTCGCCACCGCGATCGCCATGGCGTCGCGCGGATGAGCGTTCGCGTCCGCGTCGTCCCCTGTCTCGACGTCGCCAATGGCCGCGTGGTCAAGGGCGTGAACTTCGTTGATCTGCGCGATGCGGGCGATCCGGTCGAACAGGCGCGCGCCTATGACGCCGCCGGGGCCGACGAGCTATGCTTTCTCGACATTTCGGCAAGCCATGAGGCGCGCGGGACCATCATCGATGTCGTTCGCCGAACTGCCGAAGTCTGCTTCATGCCGGTCACCGTTGGCGGAGGGGTGCGCAGCGCCGAGGATGCCCGCGCGCTGCTGCTCGCCGGGGCCGACAAGGTCGCGGTCAACAGCGCGGCGGTGTCGCGCCCCGAGGTCGTCGCCGACATCGCCGAGCGCTTCGGCAGCCAGTGCATCGTCGCTTCGATCGACGCGCGCCGCCGCGCCGACGGCCAGGGCTGGGAAATCTTCACCCATGGCGGTCGCAAGGAAACCGGCATCGATGCGATCGAGCACGCGTTGAAGCTGACCCGGCTTGGGGCAGGCGAGCTGCTCGTCACCTCGATGGACCGCGACGGCACGCGCGACGGCTATGATCTCGAGCTGATCCGCACGATAGCCGACCAGGTCGATATCCCCGTCGTCGCCAGTGGCGGGGTGGGGCATATCGGCCATCTGGTCGAAGGCGTGACCCAGGGCCATGCCAGCGCGGTGCTTGCAGCATCGATCTTCCATTTCGGCGAAGCCAGCATCGCCGATGCCCATCGCGCGCTGGCCGAAGCCGGATTGCCTGCGCGATCGCACTGATTTTACAGCTTTTGCAGTGTAGCTGGCCAAAAATGCTGGCCAAAAATAGCGCGGCGAATTTTGGCCAAATCTGACCCATTGGTGCGTTGACGCCATATAGAACAAAATGCGAACACAGCGCATGCCGCGTCGACGATTCGCCATCATCACCTATGACCCAGATCGGATCGAGCAACTCAGCCCGCAAGCGGAAGGGCTGTCGGTGTCGTGGATCATCATCAAGGCACTCCAGGGATATGACTGCCCGAAGGAGCGCGGAATCATAAACATCACATTATTGGATAAGCTACCGACGCGCCCACCCAACTCTAAACTGGTCACTTCGCGCTCCAACGCTGATGCGCCGAAGCGATCTTGATATGGTACTGGTTCTTCTGGAAGCCGAGGCCGTTATAGCCCTTCGCGAACGGAATACAGTCGGCAGATCGGTTGCTGATCAGGCGCAATTCATCGGCCAGGAAAGAGCGTTGAATGAAGGTTGCAAAGGCCTTCAGATGCTCCGCCTCGGACACCTTCATCGCGTCCCAGAACGCCTCGACCGTGGCGTAGCCGGCAAGCTCGTGATTGAAGCCCATGATCTGCGCGCCGCCCACCGAAGCCGAGCGCAACGCCGCGCGGCGATCCAGCTGCATCGCCCGGTGCAGGCGCAGCCATTCGGCCTGGCCGCCGACATAGAGCGCGCGGTTCCACTTCGCCGATGACAGATTGGGATGCGATGCTCTGAAGCGCCCACCGGTCTCACGATCGAAGACATGCGCCTCGAACAGGATCTTGGGCAGATCAGGCCCGTCGATAAAGCCACCGGGACCATCGGCGGCGAGGATGTCGGCCCGAACATCGCGAAACCAACCCCCACCGCTCTCGACTTCCCACACCGCACGGATCTGCGCCACGGTGCATTTGAGCGTGGCAGCCGCATTGGCAAAATCGGCTGATGTCAGGCCAATCTTTTCGGCTTCGATCCTGGCCACCCCCAGGCTGTCGAGCAGCGTGTCGATCTGCTCCACCTCGTTCTGGTTGAACGAGGCTCCGGCGCGCGCAGCGCGGATGGCTGCAAAGATCGGTTGACGGCTCATGCGTCGGGCGACCTGGGCGGCGCAGGCTGCTTCCAGTAGCGCGCAACAAGTGCGGCGAACATCAGCAGCACGGTGATGAGGTCGTTGAGCCAAGGCGGCAGCATGCTTCGAAGGCTGGGCGGCACCGATTGCCAGAATGCCACCAGTGCCTCGGGCGAGGTCAGCTGCAGCGTCTGAAGCGCCAATGCCAAGGCGAGCAAGCGGACAGACCACCAGCGCCACCAGTCGCGAGCGTCATCAACCATGTTGTTGCGGACGAAAGAAAGGATGCGGTCAAACATGGGCTGACCTTACGTCGTTGGAGGCTGCTTTTTCCCTGTGAGCCATCTCACCCCCAATCCCGAATACTCAAGCCCCAGCGGGTGTCCTCGGGCTCTTCGCGTTGATAAGGTTCTAGCCGCTGAAACAGGCCATAATGGAGATGCGAGAACCGCAGGGTATCGTGCCCCTCCACGATCAACAATGGAGAGCTCTCGCCGACCACCATCACGATCTGCCAGAGCTCTTCCACCTGTTCGTCCGTGAGGCCAGACAGCGTGAAGAGATAGGACGAAACGATTGCGCCTTTGCTGATGCCGAAACCACCATCGACCAGCTCGGTCTTCTTCGAAAGATCCAGTGCGACGCGCCCGGCCCGATATTCATAGGGCCTCTCGATTGCGCGACCGACCAGGACGACGCCGGCTTGGAAGGGATTTGCACCGCTGACCTGGTTCACCGTGATGCGCAGATACCTGGTCGAAACAGGCTCATCCAGGCGAAGGAAACCGTGCTGCCGTGCCCCGATTGAGCCAGGCACTCGCAATGGTCTGACACCAGCTATCAGGACTAGGCCAGCCCCGCCAGAACTGGTCATGGTCGCGACGCTCCACGTTGCGTCGGGCGTGGCGTTGGTGAACCCCAGGAAGATCGTGTCGATCGAGACCGGACCGCCGAAGTCGACATCGATCGCCGAGCTGCCGACTGCGCTGGCACGCCACACTTCTCTCGGCGACGGACTGAGAAGATTGGCAACGCCCGTACCATTGTTGGACGCGATCGCCGCAATGGCCAATGGCGCGAGAATGCCGATACCGGTCGTCATGCCCCAACTCCCATTGGGCGGAGCACCGTCAATCTGGTGACCCCGCTGTCTTGCTCCTCCGCGCCGATTACCAACACAGCCGGGCCATCGGCATACCCAGCGCGATCACAGGCAATCCGCTGGCAAGTGCCGAGCAAATCGACACGCTCGCCCGCGATTTCGATAACCTCCTCAGCAAGCGGTTGACCCAGAAACTGAAGTTGCCGATCCGATTCAGCGGCAGCGTCCGTCGCCGCAGCGATGGGGGAGAGAACCTCGCTCTCAATGGAAACATCGCCCCAGCTCGCCCGCAAAGCCGCATCCTCGGCCTGCGCGTAGATCGCGCGGCCTGCCAGCCATTCCGCAACAGTGGACGGGACAAGGCTCACGCGGCCTCCAGCGAGGCAATGCGCCCTTCGAGGCTGGAAATTGCTGCCGCCTGCGAAACGATCATCACCTCCTGCTCGGCCTGGGTCTTCGCCAGCACCGCGATCATCCAAGAATGAAGCTGGTCGGGCCGCACGCCGTGGCGGTCGCCCGCTTCCAGCGTGACGCGGGTTTCGCCGGTCGGCTGCATCTCGGTTTCTTCATAGGCCTCGTCGACCTCGACCATCGCAGGCTGGCCAGTGGCGGGATCGAGAAGCGTGCTGGGCCGCATCACCTTGCGCGTCTTGGTGACGGTGACTTCGGCCATCACCGGCTCGGTCTGCTCCTCCCACTGGTCGTAGCAGCACCAAGCGTAGCGCTGCCAATCCAACCCTTCGTCTTCCAGGATTGCGAAAGCCCGCTGCGCCCTGACACCGAAGTGCAGTCGCGCGCCATCCTCGCCCTTTTCGGCGACTGCATCGTTCCACTGATAGATGCCCAGTTCGCCGATGATCCGCTTGGCCGCGCGCAGCTCGGCGGCGTTGAGTTCGCCGCGCCAGTGCTTCTCGCGCTCGTCGGATGTGACCGTGGGCGATGCCGCGAAGTACGAATTGTTTATGCGCAGAGAGGCACTCGCCAGATTCTGGGCCGCGTCGGAGCCGGGGAGGATGTGCCCGCTCGGGTCAATCGACAAGCGGCGGTTCGAGCCGACACGAATCTCAAAGCCGTCGTTGCTAACGCCGGTGACATAGGGGTTGATCGTGACGGTATTGCCGCCGGCAAAATCGCCGGTGAGGCTGAGAGCAGTCACTCCCCCAGGCACTGCGACCGAAAGTCGAGATGCAGGCACTGTCGTCCCAATACCGACGTTGCCCGTCCCTTTAATCCGCATCACTTCCGTGCCACCCGACAGCTCGAAGGCCATGTCACTGACCGCAGTTGCTGCGTGGTTGTGGTAAACGCGGATGGCGCCAGTGCCGCCCGTTCCGCCGCCGGCGTTCAGATAACCACCAATTGAAATCGCAGTGCTCGAGGCGGTTACCGAAGTCGTGTTGAAGGTCGCGGCGTAAACGTCGCTGCTCATTACGGCCAGCTTTGCGTTTGCCCCCAAACTAGCATTGCCGATGCCGAGATTGCCGTTGCCGTCGATGATCACTCTTCCGACACCGCCGGTTGCGATCCCAAGGACGTTGCTGCCTGCCCGATAAATACCAGTGTCCTGGTCATTGACGAACCGAAACGCCGGCGTCGCGGCAGAGCCGTCCGGGAACAGGCCCGCGCCAATGCCGTCGCGAACGAAGGCAAACGATCCAAGTAGGCTGTTCGTCGCAGCAAGCAGGTCGCCGACTGCCCCACGGAAAGGCTGGATCTGGTAAGGCTGGCCTGTCGCGGTTGCTCCCAGATACGGGGTGGCAAGCGTCATCTGTCCATTTGCAGGAACGTCGATGATCTCATAAGTGCGGCCATCGGGGCCATCGAAACCTTGGCCGATCAAGTCCTGCGCACGCCAGTTCGTGCCAGTGCCGACGACGGTGGCGCTACCATTGTTGACGGCGACGGTGCCGGTGCGGATCCAAGCCATAAGACGACTCCTGTTGACGACGCGGTCAGCGCCGAATGTGAAAACCTTGCAAAATCATTTCGTTGATCTGGCCCTGACCGGCCAAGCGCTGCACCTGAAGGACATAGGTGTAGGTGCCGTCGGCAGGGATATCGTTGTCGACCCAGGTCCAGCTGCGGATATCGTTGCGCTGGGTCATGGTCAGCTCAGGGGTCCCTGCAAGAACCACGTCCGGGAAGCCTGAACGGTAGCGCACAATCCGCCAGGCCGAGCGGTCATTATCGCCGCCATTGCGAACGGAGCACATATTCCAGGTAATGATTGTGCGGCCACCCGCCGAGCAAGGCAGGATCAAAGTCGGGATATTCGACGCGCCGTTTGATCCGCTACCGGGCGAACCGCCTGCCTGGCCGGTATCGAAGGTGAGCCATGTCGCGGTGCCGAAGCTCGACATGGAACCGCCCGCGCTGGTCTGCCAGAAGCCAGAGTTCGAGATCGCATTCTGCCCGATCGCGGTGGACGTGATCGAGCCATTGACGAGCAGCGATCCATTGATCCGAACAGCGCCGTTGAGGACAATGTTGGTGCCGTCGATCGCGAAAACCTGCACTGCGCCCACGCCCGGTACCCAGATACGGAAGACGTTCGACACGATATCGATCGAGCCACGTCGACCATCGTTGTTAGCCACGATGCCGGTCACCAGACCGTTGACGTCCAGCTCAAATCCCCATCGCGCAAGAAGGCCGTTTATGCTCGCGCCGAACTGCGTAAGCGTGGCAGTCTGACCATCGACTGTGGTGGTGAGAGTGCTGACCAGACCAGCGAGAGCGCCGTCTGCATTAGCGCGCGCAATGGCCTCGTTGTTGATCGAAGCTGTGAGCGTGGTCACAGCAGACTCGCGTGCCTCGCGCTCCGCATTGATTGCTGCAATACGGGCGTTCTCTTCCGCTGTCAGCGCCGTGCCGCGCGCATTTGCCTCTGCCTGGATCGCGGCAATCCGAGCATTCGCTTCGGCGGTCAGTGCTGCTGCACGTGCTTGAGCCTCCGCCTGATCGCCCTGCAGACGCGCCAATTCCTCGGCGTCGAGCCGCCCGATCGCGTTGCCGAGATCACTTGTCAGCGAGTTGATTGCCCCGGTCCGTTCCGTGGCTTCGCTCGAGATGGCCTGCGCCCGTGTGGTCGCCTCGGCTGCGATCGCGTTGGTGCGCGCTGTGGCCTCTGCGCTGAGCGCTCCGGTGAAGCTGGCGTTGAGATTGGTGATCGATGTCGCCAGCGACTGGACGGCATTGGTTCTGGCGATCTGCTCATTGATGATCGAGGCATTTAGGCTCGCCACATCCGTTTCAAACTGCGATTCCAGCTGCTCCACTGATGCGACGATCGCCTCATCCGCTGTCACGCGCGCTTGCTGTTCGCTTATAAAACTGGCCTCATTGCCCGCTACTCGCGCGACCAGTGCCAGAATGCGCGTTGAAAGTGCCTCGACCTCGCTCACGATCTGCGCGGTGATCTCCTGTCGCGCGCCGGCAACAGCTCCGTTCAAATCGCGGCGGCTCTGATCGTTGTTGAGCAGCGCTGCGAGCAACAGATCGGCGAGGTCCGATGCCTGCCCCTCGACGACACGGCCTGCGGTGACCTGCTGGGCAAGGCCTGCAGCGATCAGGCCATCGGCAGCGGCGCGGGCCTGCTCCTCGGTTTCCACAGCAGCCGCCAGATTGCCGAGTTCGGTGTCGATATCTGCGCTCAGCGTGGCGATCGACGATGCAAGCGCCGCGTCACCATCGATCCGCGCCTGGTCAGCCGTTGCGAGGCTCGCCTGCAGCGTGCCGGTGGCCGTGGTCAGGCTGGTGGTCAATTGTGTGATCTGCAGGGCGAGTGCTGAGTCCGCAGATGCGCGGACCACACTCTCTGTCGCCAACGCCGCTTCGGCCGCGCCAACGCGCACCTGCAGCGCAAGGCGAAGCGCCGCCTCTGCCGCATCGCCGTCGACGATGCGCGCGGTAAGCTCCTGCCGCGCTGCAGCCAGTGCAGTGACCTGTTCCCGCTTTGCCTCATCACCGAGCAGCAGGGCACGCAGATCAGCCTCGGCGTTGCCTTCCTGGGCTATATCGATCAGGCGGATCGCCGACACGGCGTTGACGATCGAGGCGGAATCGCCGAACGCCGTCAATACCGTCTCTGCATTGGTGACACGCGTGGCCAGCAGGTCGAACGTGGTCGTATCGACTTTGGTGCTGATCGTGCCCTCGAGCGCGTCGATCGCTTCCTCAGCGGTCGTGACGCGGCCCGCCACAAGGCTCAGTTCGGTAACAGTCGCCAGCGTCGCCACCGTGGCGTTGAGGCCGTCGATATCGACCTCGGCGGCACCAAGGCGCAGGAAGATGTCGGTCAGTTCGGCAATCTGGCTGGGATCGATGACCGCCAGCGCAATCTGCTCATTGACGTAGCTGAAGCCCGCCTTGAGGTTGATGTTCGCCTCGGCGGCATTGAGCCGGATTTCCGCAGTGCTGACCCGTTCCCTGGTCTGCTCGATCGCGTGAATGCGGATCTGCCCCGTGGCGGCGTCAACATAGAAACCGGCATCGCGGAAGGTCGCACGGGTCGAGGAAGCCTCATCCAACGCCGTCGCCAGCGCGCGGGCCATCTGGTCGATGTCATCCTCGGCGCGGCGCATTGCTGCTTCGCTCACTGCGCCTAGAGCCGGTAGGGTGATCTGGCCAAGTTCGACGGGCGACGCGTCGGGCAGCGGGCGGTAGGTCAGGCGACCAGCGGGTTCCAACTCGATCTCGCTGTTGAGCAGATCGCCCGGGTTGCGAACGTTGCCGTTCTCGTCCTTGATATTGCCTGCCCCACCGCTGCCCGGTGTAGGGATGACAGCGCCATTGGTTGCGCCTGGTTCAGCTGGCCGCAGATCCTCCCCCAAAACACCATCGTCATAGCGGAGGCTCTCGGCGATCTCGCTCTCGCTGTGGCGGCGGTTATTCGCCCGGAAACCGACGCGGCGGCGGTAGTGCGGCGCATAGGCCCGTTCACGCCCAATGAACTGACCTTGCAACACCGCTGCACCACCATTTTCGAATGTCCAGGGAAGCAGGCGGATGACACCTTCGGGTGCAGCAACCCACATCAGGGAAGATCCCAGCGCCAGGCGATCGATCAGCTGCGCGCCTGTGGTCGTTTCTTCGCCGAGATGAATGCCGGCTGCTGCGGGACGAAGAGCCGTAGCTGCGATCCTGTCGGCCACGGGCGGTCCGGAGAAGTTGGCAGAGATGGCATCGATCAACGCGGCAGCAGCCATAACACCGCCAGTGCCCGGCGTTCCCACGAAGTCAGCCGTCAACGGCCCGCTTGGCTCCGTCCACCATTTTGCACAGGCGATCGAGGGGGCAACTACACCTCCGCCTTGGACGGGCGTGCTGGCTTGCAGCGCGGCAAAGGTCGCCGCGATGCTGCCTTGCCAGGCCAGCACCGTGAACGGCCCGCTACGCCCCTTGTCGCGCAAGGCAGACCAGCTGGAGAACGGAAATGCCGGATCGCCGAATTCATAGATGCTGTTGGCCGGATCGAGCAGCCGACCTTCGACATTGAAGACAAAGCCCCAGCTGCGCCGCTTGGTCCGCCCCTCAGCCTCTTCGCCGCCTTCGATGCCGCCATTACCTGCAAAGCGTGTGGTGCAGACCGGTTTGTCGAGTCGGGTCGAGAGGTCCGCAATCGTGAGGGTGAAAACCCCGTCGGCAATCGAATCTCCGACGACCGTACCTGTAAACAGCCGGGGAAAGACGTCGGCATCCTCGGGTCCGGCGTCGATCGTGATTGCGGCATCTTTCCAGAAATAGCCTGCCAGGCTTTCGAAGACCTGGGCCTCGCCAGGTGCAATCTGGATGCGGCTGGCTTGCGGGACGGTCTGCCCGGTAAACCCGTCTTTCCCGAAACCTATCCGGGCTGCAAAGCGGGGAGCAGCAACGAGCCCCGCCTTGTAATGCTGCCCATTCTCCTCGCGATAATAGCTGCGCTCGCGCGCCCCACCGGCAAAACGCAGCGTCACCAGGCCCGCTGAAGCCGGATCGCGAGGACGAAGCTCGACCCAATGCACCCGGCTCATTTTAGGTTCACCGATCGCGCAATCGCGCCCAGGTCGATACCGGCGTTGCCGCCACCGCCACCCGCAATGTTCAGTCCGTCGAGCGTGAGCAGGTTGCGGATGCCAGCATTGATCTCGGCCAGGATGTCGTTCTGCTCGTTGCTGAGCTGGTTGGCCGTCGCCAGCTGCCGGTTGGTCTCTGCAGCCGCTTCCTGAGTTCCGCGGATCCGGTCATTTTCGATCTGGATGATCCGCTCGGCGCTGGCGATCGCCTGCGCGCGATCGGAGGCGTATTCGCTGCCGGCAGTGCCATAGGCATCGCGCGACAGCTGGATCAGGCGACGATTGAGGTCGGCCAGGCGATCGGCGGCACCATCGATGCCCTTGGCGGCATCGGCCTCGGCCTTGCTGATCTCCTCGAGCAAGCGCTGGCGACGCTCGGACAAGGTGCCCTCGGCCAGGTCGCCGAACACCAGGTCGTTGAGCAAGTCCTGCAATGCGCCGACGCGGTCCTCCAGGATGCTCTCGATCAGCTTGGACCGTTCCTCGGCGTTGATCCGCTCGATCTCGAGAATGTCGAAGCCATAGTCGCGCGCGATGCGCAGGCGCTCGTCAGCCTGGCGATCGAAGTCGCGCACTTCCTTCCGGATCTTCCCGCCGATGCCGTCGAGCAGCTCCTCGACGTCGCGGACCTTGAGCGCTTCCTTGATCGCCTTGTCGACATCAGGGTTGGAGTTGAGCGCCTTCTGGATAGCCGCTGACAGGCCCTTGATCGCTCCGTCGCTGATCGCATCGCGCAGTGCGAACGCAACCGCCGCTTCCTCGTCCTGGCCGAAATCGACCGCGCCGCGCTTCGTCTTGGTCTTACCCGAACCGGTGGTGTCGACCCGGAAATTCTTGCCCCGCTGGCCGATTGAAACAGCAAAGCTGCCGATCTCGGCGTCGAACTCCTCAGCGATCTGGCGCAGGCGCTGCTGTACGCTGCCTGCCAGGCCGAGCGATGCCTGGATGCGTTGCTGGTCGTTTCCGCGCGAAGTCGCGTCGCCGTCAACGCTGGTGATGGTCGCGGATCCGCGCTTGGTCGGCTTCAGCGCCTGGCCAATCAGACCACCGGCGATTGAGCCGATGATGTCGCCGCCGGGAATGCCGGTCGCGGCACCAAGCGCGCCACCAAGGGTCGATCCGGTCTTGGAGTTGCCGATACCCAGCGCATCCATGATCTGGGAATTGCGATACCCGGCCACTGCGCCGTCAAAGGCTCCGCCGAGCGTCTTGGTGAGGCTCTCAGGCAGGCCCTTGACCTCCTTAAGCGCACCCAGCGCCGCACCGACGGGGCCAGCCTGGACGTAACCTGAAAGTGCGCCCGAAAGCACACCCTGCAACCCAGCGAAGAACTTGACGCCGAGCGTGCTGTCGAGCGATTTGGCAATGCCGCCGATCATCCGATCGATCAGCTTGTCGAAATACTCCTGGGCGGTCGGGTCCGTGATCGGATTCCGGCTTTCTGCTTGCACAATGATCGTGCCGTCAGGTGCAACCGGGCTGGCAGGCGCATCGCTGGCACCCGCAACAACAAGGCCAGGATTGGCAATGCGATAGGCGGCCTGCGCGATCTTGTCGGCAGCATCGTCCATTACATTGGCCAGGCGCACGCTGGCGACACCCGGCTTCTCAAGATCCTGCGCCAGGCGCTCGCTCTGGGCCTTCAGGCCGACGCGACCGTTCAGGAAATCCTGCATCTCCCGCTCGATCGGGCCGAAAATCTCCTCGGTGATGATCCGGCTCTGCAGGCGGCGGAAACTGGTCTGCAGGTTGTCGAGGAAATCGCCGACATTGCCACCGGACAGCAGATCCTCGAGCGCCCCGCGCGCATCGTCGATCGTGGTGAGATAGATCGAGAGCTTGCGGTTGCGCTCCTCGATCAGGATGTTGATCTCACGCTCGGCCTCGACTTGCGCGAGGATGGCTTCGCGCTGCTCGACCGTCATTGCGCCGTTGCGTTCTTCGTACTGCTGGATCCGTTGCAGCGCCTCGGCTTCGGCCTCGCGGCCCTGCAGGACCAGCATCATCTGCTCGAGCTGGCGATCGCCAGCATCTTCCATCTCGCGGAACGGGCGCAACAGCGCATCCTCGACCGCGCCGCGTGCGTCCTTGATCGCGGAGGTCAGCTCCTTGACCTTGTCGGGCTGATCCCTCAGCCGCTTTTCGACGTCCTTCTGGATGTCGTCCAGCTCACGGCTCGCCTTTGCAGCCTGGTCGAGCAGACGCGGCTGTTCGTTGAACTGCTCGTTGATCCGCTGGACCCGTTCCTCGGCGGCGTCCGTAAAATCGAGCAGGCGCTGCGCCTCGCGCGCGGCCTTGTCGCCCGAGGTGTCCTTCCGTCCCTTGGGAGGGTCGCGGCGCAGACCGGCTGCAAGGCCTTTTCCGTCCAGCGCATCCAGCATCTGCTGGCCGACAAGCTGATCCTGCTGCGCGATCGCAAGGTTCAGGCCGCGCTCGACGACATCGATCGCATCTTCGCCACCGAGGCGACCGGCCTTGTCGAGGCGGTCAATTTCCTTGCGGAACTCGGTTGCTGCAATTCTGCCCTTGATCAGATCCTCAGTCAGCTGCCGGACAGGCCTGGTCGAGCTTTCGAACTCCGCGCGACGACGGTCGTTAGCGCCGAACAGCGTGAACAGCCCGGGACGGCCAACGTCCTCTAAAGATTCCCTGGCCTCCCGCTCGGCTTTGCGCCCCTCGACAATCTGCTTTTGCGCCAACAGCCGGATCTGCTCGCGCAGGACGACGTTCTGCGAGCTGATCTCACCGGTGGTGAGGTTCATCACCTTCGCGAGCTGCGACTGCGCCGACGCATAGGCATCGTTCGCCTGGGTCGCGCCGGTGGCAGCGTCCTCGTTGTCCCACAACGTCTGTGCCAGCAGCCCGCCGATAGTGACCGCGCCGAGGATCGCCGCGCCCCATGGCCCGGACAGGAACGTCATGAACCGCGTGAACTTGGTTTGCTGCGCCCCAACGCCTTCGCCCATCAGCGCAAAGGCGCTGGTCACCTGGCCGCCCTGCTGGGCAAGGATGACCAGCGGATTGATGCCCAGCGCGAACTGCTGGAACACGTCCTGGACCTGGAAGCCAAGCTGCTGATAGGCGGCGCGCTGTCGGCCAGCGGCAGCGGTATTGGCGAGCTTGGCTTGGGTGTCGTCCTCGGTAAGCTCGGCGTTCTGGCGGGTGGCAAGGCCCGCCCGCTGGATGGCCTCAGCAGTACGGTCGTATTCAGCGCCAATGTTCCGAGCGAGAACCAGGGCTTCCTCGCGCCCAACCATACCCTGGCGCTCGAGTGCGTTCAGCTCGGCCAAAGCAGCCTGGGCACGGTTTTGAGCTGTGGTCAGAGGGTCATATTGCTGGACCAGACCAGCCAACGACTGCTGCAGCGCTCGCCGGCTTTCAACCACCTGGCTCTGCGCTGCAGCCTCGGTGCGCGCTGCCTCAGCCGCATCGCGCTGCGCAGCGGACATGGTATTGGTCGCAGCCGTCAGCGCCGCCGCGCCGGTGGCGGCTTCGCGATTGGCATCGCCGACCTGTTTGACCGCCTCAGAAGCCTGGCGCAGATCCGCCTGGGCGCTGCCCTTGTCGACCTCGATCCGGGCGCGAACGACGAGGGTCATCGTGCGGCCTTCCGGGCGATCTGGTCGAGCGCGGCCTGTTCCATCATGCGCAGGTCCAGAAACCGCACAGGATCGAGCGCGATGCCCAGCATCTGCGCGGTCGGCGGGATCACGCCATAATCAAGGCCCAGGCACATGCCGGTCATCGCGTGCCGCCGCCATTGCGTGCCGAGCGCGAGGAAGAGCTGCGCTGTGTCAGCTTCATCGGGCAGGAGCTGGATTTCATCCGTCTCTTCCTTGCGCTTCATCCAGGCGGGCAGCTTGGCATTGGCGGTCGCCGCATCGTCGGCCAGCACAGCGCCACCGCGACCGCCCGCCCAGCGCGCCGCCAGCGCCTTCAGTTTCCCGCGCGCGTCGCCTTTTCGCCCAGCGAGCAGCTGCGATAGGCTTCCAGCACGGCCATGAATGCGCCGGGTACTTTCATGGCTTCGATGAGATTGGTGCGGCAGAAGGGCAGCGGCTCCTTTTCTCCCTCCACGGCGACGTCCTTCCAGTCGGTTGCGAGCTGCATCACGAAATCGGCATAGGACTCTGACAGCAGCGGTTTGTCCGCCGTGTCGCCGGGGGCCATCGCAGGAGCGCTCGAGAGCAGCTCACGATTGCCGTCGACGTCGCGGACGCGGAACTTCAGGCTGAAGCTCTGCTCTTCCACATCGCCGTCATCGGCGGGAATGGCGACCGTCACGGGCCACCAGACCAGGCGTTCCTTGACTAGCTTGAACATCCTACGTCTCCTGTTGCTTCGCTGTGGGGTTTGGGGGTGAGCAGCGGACCACTCACCCCCGTGCGACCCGATCTGGCTGGTCGCCTTGGGCTCGGGGGGTTATTTCGCGGTGATGACCAGGTCGTCGGCTCCGCCATCCGTGGTGAACAACAGGTCCATGTTGAACATCAGGATGTCGTCCTCGGCGGACTCGGTGATGTTGGTCACCTGGACCTTGGTGGCGCTCAGCTCGATGATGTTGCCGGCAACGGTCCCATGGGTCAGCGTGATCGGGATCAGCGCGCCGCTTTCCAGCGAGGCAAGATAATCCTTGGTCGCCGACGATGGCGCTTCGATCATTAGCCTGCCGGTGGTGTTGTGGTTACCCCGGCGCACATAGCGCGCGCCGATGAGGTTGCGCAGGTTGACCGCGACGCCGGCATCGATCGTGAGCGAGCGGGTGACCGCCGCAAAGCCATCGAGCATCAGGATCGTATTGGCGTTGTTGACCTCGAGCGGTTCCTGCCAGTCCGTAAAGTCCGCTCCGACCGGCGCGGCGACGACGCGCGCGCTGGCGGCAGGCACCAGGCCGGTGAACTGCAGATTGGCAAACGGCACCTGGCCCGCCGTGAAATCCAGCGAATAGGTGCCGCGCGCGCCAATCATCTTGCGCTGCTGATTGTCGACCCAGCTGTATTCGCTGAGCGAACCGGGCGCAGCGCCTGCTGCCGCGAACTTCTGGGTCGCAGACGTGGTGGCGACCAGCGTCGGCGCGGCCATGCCGCAAGCCGCGAGCAGCTTCATCCAGGGCGCGGCAGTGCCTGCAACGCCCGAGCCTGCCAGCTCCACCTCATAGGAGGAGCGCATGCGCTTGTTGGTCGGCTTGCCAGGCGTCGCACCATAGGCCCGGTTGTCCAGGTTGCGCTGCAGCTGGTCGACCTCGACCGGCACGATCGAATAGTTGCGGGTGACGATGGCGTCATCGGCCAGGGTCGGCGTGCTGTCGGTGCCATAGGTCGTCTCGGCCTTGGCTGCGATGACGCGGCGGACATCAACCATAAATCTTCTCCATCACCTCGGCGGCACGCTCGCCGTCGCGAAAATCCCACTCGCCCGGCTCCAGCGCGGGGTCGGGCACTTGCATCTGCGCCAGAACCGCTGCACGCGCCGGGCCGTTGACAGGCAGACCGAACCGGTCCAGTTCCAGGCCATATGCATTGCGAACCGGGTTGCTCGTGGGGGTGAGCCCACTCACAGGTTCCCGCGCTGCATCGCCTTCGGTTTTCTCATTTCCCGTCGCGGCGGGGGCCTCCTGCGGCACGGGCTTGGCGGTGGCGGCGGCGATGGCTTTTGCATCATCGGCAGGCTTTCTCGGGCCTTTCATCAGATCTTCCTTTCGGTGCGGGATGTTCGGAACTGGACAGCCCAGGCGATAACCTGGCCGTCGGAAAGCAGCAGCGCGCCGCCATCATAATGGCACTCGCCATTGGCCTCGGGATGCTTCCATCCCAGCAGCGCGCCGGTGATTGCATCGGCATGCGTCTTCAGATCTTCGCGGACCTTGTCCTGGTTGCGCGCCTGGGCTGACAGAACGACCACAACCTGAAAGCGGACATCGACCCGCTGGTGGATCGTGCTGGTCCTCTCATTCTGGCTGGCCGTTTCGCGGGTCGGGATCACGTACCAGGCGGGCAACACCGTCGGCGCGCTGCGCAGCGAGGCGAACTCGATCGCGCCGTCGACGTGCTTGGCGAGGCGCAGCGGCTTGAGCCGGTCGACAATGGGCTGCAGTGCGATCATGCCTCGCCCCCTGCATCGGCGTTGAAGGCCGCTTTCAGATGATCGGTCAGGATTTCGACGGCGTTGGCCTTGTCGCTCTCTGACGCGCCGATGTATTGGCGCTTGGGGATCACGATCTGGGCGAACACACCAAAGGGGGTGCGCAGGCCGCCCGCCGTGCGAGGCCGGATCGTCGCACCCTCGTTATGGACGCGGGCATAGATCGCTGGTCCACCCGTGGCCTGGACACCGACCTCGGCGAAGTCAGGACCAAAGTCGTTGTCGAGCTGGTTGCGCAAATCGCCGCGATCGACCAGCAATGGCTTGGTGTTGTTCGGGTCGCGTCGCGGCTTCCAGGGAATGCCTGCCGGGTCAAACTGCAACACAAAGCGCGTGCGCGTCGCCTCTAGCCAGTCGACCGAGATCTCGGCCATCGGCGCACTCAGGTCGCCAACCGCTTCGACTGCGCGTTGCAAAGCCGGCGTCAGCTGATCAAACAGGTTGATCCCAACGCCGCTCATCGCACATAGCTCTTGAGCCGGT
Source organism: Blastomonas sp. 34TW (assembly GCF_059803595.1). NCBI lineage: Bacteria > Pseudomonadati > Pseudomonadota > Alphaproteobacteria > Sphingomonadales > Blastomonadaceae > Blastomonas > Blastomonas sp. 34TW. The sequence goes on along the minus strand of NZ_JAPFGW010000013.1, from coordinate 78,237 downwards.
CAGGATAGACCGGGCTACCCGGCGCGACCAGCACGGGGTCCGAGCTGGTCGATGGGGCCATGGCAATGCCCAGCTTGATCTTGCCGCTGCCGATAGCCTCCAGATTGCGCATCGCGATCTTCTGCGCGTCCTCGACATTCTTCGGCAGCTCGCGGCGATACAGCCGGGCATGCGCAATATCGGCGATCGCCATCTCGACCAGCTGCGGCACGCTGGGCAGTGGCAGCGTATATCGATCGGCCAGATAGGCCTCGGCCTGTGCCTGGGCGTCGGCCAGCGCACCGATCAGCATCTTGCGATCGATGCGCCCGTCGCCGGCATCGGTGAGCAGGATGATCTCCTCCAGGCCAAACCGGTCGACAAAGGCCTCGATCGACAGCATCGGCGCGCCGCCGCCCGGCATCGTCCAGCTGCCGTCAAGCACGGCCAGCTCGATCTGCGTATCGCGGTCGCCGCCAACGGTGCCGAGCAGCGCGGTGATGAGATACAGCTCACCATCGCTGCCGCCGCCGATCGTCAGGCTGGCGCGGCCAGCAGCTAGCGTGTCGTCCAGGTCGAGCGCCGCTGCGCCGCTGACCAGCCCGCGCGCCTCGCTGGAGACGCTGATTACACTGAGGGCAGGCCCCAGATCCTCGACCAGCGTTTCCTGCGGGCTCTTGAGGCGGCGGATCACCATCAGCCAGCCTTTGCGGTTTCGGCCATGACGATGAATGCGGCAACCTGGTCCGCATCGTTGCGATCGACGCTGTCAGCCAGAAGCTGCTGGACGTCCGGCTTCTTGGTTGCGGTGCCCAGATCGAGCTTTGCAGCTTGCGCGAGCGCCTTCAGCTGCTTCACGCTCAGCGGGACAAGCGCGGCATCAATCGGGTCGGAACCATCGGTGGCAACCGCGCCTTCGGGTGCCAGCTCGAGCGCGCCGAGTGCGACTAGCTCGATCGCATCGTTTTCGTCCAGCTCGATGACGGAGCCGGGCAGATCTTCGCTTTTGGGTTCGCGGCCCAGCAGGCGCGTCAAGACGGTGTAGAGAGGCATGGGTTTCTCCGGCAGATCGGGAGGGGAAAGAACGCAAGGGGCGGGTGAACAGGGAACCCGCCCCTCACGCCAGGCTGCATCAAAGGATCAGAATGCGGCCTGGAACAGGAAGCCGGCGTCGGCGCCGACCAGCTCGGCCGAGAACTCGTCGAGGACGGCGTTCTTCCAGCTGCGGATGTCGCCGTCCCATTCGACCGCCTCGACCAGCGGGTGATTGGCCAGCTGATAGGTATAGCCGTAGCTGGGCAGCGGCATGGCCCGCATGCCTTCGGGCGGCACATAGGCCAGAATGGCATCGCCGCCCCAGACATCCACGGTGGTGACATCGTCGGTGTCGTAGATCGCGTCGCCAGACACGACGGTCTCGATGTCGAAATAGGACTGCAGCATTGCAATGCTGATCGAAGAGCTGTTCGTAAACTTGAAATGGTCGAGCAGCTTGGGGTGCTTCTGCAGCGAGCTCGTGACCGCACCGCCCAGCACCAGCGTGTTAGGACGACGACCGATGCGCTTGCGGATGGTTTCCTTGGCGTCGAACACCTGGGTCTTCGGGTCGCTGTCCGGATCCGACCACTTGCTGTCGCCGGTGAGCGCGATCTTGTTGGTCGAGGCATAGCTGGCCGCATTGCGCGCAACCTGAGCCTGCTGGATTTCCTTTTCCAGCGCGATCACGGCCAGGACCGTATCCACACCGGTCTGCTGCAGGTTGATGCCCGGAATTGCGCCAGCTTCTTCCTGGTGCTCGATCGGGATCACGCTCGCCAGCGCCTCCTGATGCAGGTTGACCGGCTTGCCTTCGAAGCCGAATTCGAGCCGGGCGATCTGCGAGCCGGGCGCGCGCCGCGTGCGGCGACGGCGGAAGCTCGAGCGGTCGAACTCGATCCGCTTGGCTGCGCGGGTCGGCATGCTAACCTGGGGAAAGAGGAAGCGACCGATCATCTCGGCATTGACGTAGCCGCGCGCGTGATTGGTCAGGATGGGATCGACAACGCGCGCCTGGGCAGCGTTCATCTGTTGGCCGACAGTCATGAAATGGGTCTCCGATAAGCTGGGATTGCGCCTGGTGTGAAAGGTTCAGCTGGCGGGCAGCGCGCGCCTGCCAGCTGGGGGTTCGGGTTTACGGGGTGAGCAGCATCTCGATGATCTTGCCGTCGCCGGATGCCGCCTCGATCGCGTAGCCGAGGATCTCGCCGGCGCCGCCCTGGGCAATGGCCTTGCCGCTAGCATCGGACTTGATCGGCCCGCCGACAGCGATCGCGCCACCGGCCTCGACCTTGGTGGTGCCCAGCACGTTGACCGCGACCGCGTCGCCGGTCGCGGCGGCATATTGCGTGACGCCCGCTGCCTTCGCGCCCGCGCCAGGCACGGCACCGGCGAACGTGGTGAAGCGATTGGCGGAGAGCGCGGCGGCTGCGTTCAGCGACAGCGTCAGGATCGGGGTACTCTGCATAAGGGTTTCCTTCAGATTGAAACGAGGTTGAATGCGGCCTGCGCGCCGCTCAGGGCGCGCAGCGCCGCAGCGGCATCAGGCTTCCGCCTGGCGAACGGCGTCCATCCAGGCCATGTCGGGCTTTTCGGCCTGGATCGCCTTGGCACGGGCAAAGAGCTCGGCCTGGCCGGGATCGACCGAATAACCGGGAGGCGCAGCGAAATTGGCCACCTTGACCTTGGGGTCGCCGCCCTTCGGGGCCAGCTCGGCAAAGCTGACCAGCGGCTTTGCGCCGCCCAGCAGCTTCTTGAGCGCCGCAGCGGGCGGCATCCTGTCCGCATCGGCCTCGCCAAAGCTCACCGGCTCCACCTTCTCGCCCAGCTGGTCGAGCACGCCGACGAGCAGGCTCTTGCCTGCCGGGGCCAGCGTGCCCTTGGACACCATGTCTTCGGCAAAGCTGACATGGTCGGCATGACGGGCATCTGCAGCGGCCTTGGCGGCAGCTTCTTCGCGCGCCTTGATGGCGGCCTCGCGTTCGTCCAGCGCGCGCTGGCGCTCGGCGAAATCGGCGGTCTGGTCGTCGGTTTTGGTCGTCACGGTGGACTTCTCCTGGCTGTGTTCGGGTTCGGGGGTTTCGTGCAGAGCAAAGCTGACCAGGCCATCAGTGCCGCCCTCGGCGAGCGACACGGTGCCCAGGCCCTTCAGGGCCGGCGCAGCAGCGCCGAGAAAGCCGATATGCTTGAGGTACCAGCTGCCGGGCTTGGGATTGCCGTGGTGCGTCGGGGGGTAGAACGAGGCGCTGACCTTGCGGTACCGCCCGGCGTTCACCGCCTCGGCAAACTCGGGCTCGACCTTGTCGACCTCGGCGATCAGCTCATCGCCCTGCAGGCGCAGGCCGGTGGCCCAGCCATAGGCGGGGTGGTCGATCGCGGGGTGACCGATCACCAGCGGCGCGGGATCGCCCTCGGCGTCATAAGCGGCAGCGGCCTGGACCAGGTCGTCACGCGAAAAGCTGTGGCGGCTCCCGTCCACCGACGTGAAGCTGCCTGGCTTGAAGATGCGGATGGTACCCGCGCCGCTGCTGAAGGAAATTGCCTGATCCATGGACCAGGGCTTAGGCCGTGTTGGAAAGCGCCGTCGGTGTGAGCTGGCTCACCGGGTCGCAAATCGGTCAGACAGCTATTGTCTGGCCCGGATCAGGCGAAAAGGCAAGCGCGATGCTCGGGGCCGTCTCTCCTGGTCGGACTTCCACAGGAGACGAAAAATGGCTTTTGACACGATAGCTTATGTCGGCCCCGCCAAGTCGACGGTCAGCCTTCCTTACGATGGCGTAAAGGTGCAGGCCCGCCACGTTATCCGCAAGAACGGAGGCAAGGTCCGCTACATCAACATCCAGATCGGCGCTGGCCTGGCGAAGAAGCTGGCGATGCACCGCGATCTTCACGAGATGCAGGTGCAGCTCAGCCGCGACAACGATGCCGGCAAGGTCGCGCTCATGCTGGACACCAAGGGCAACTTCGTCGCCAGAAAGGCGAAAAAGGCGGGCAGTTACACGCTCACGATCAACGAACTCAGCGCCACCGGAAAGTTCGCATTGGAGTTCGACGCCTTCACCAGGGACAATGTCGAGGTGCTGAAAATGCAGAGTGGCGCAAGTTTCTGCGCGTTCCTGGCAACTGCCGGCATGCTCGCTGTGGAGGGCTGAACCATGGGCGATGCAAATTCGGACGATGGCGCAATCGCAGACTTGCAGGCTCGGGTTGCGAGAATTCCCGACGAGCTCAAAGCAACAATACCGGAAGGCACCTCACTCGTCATGTCGCCGCAGATCCTGCTGACGCGCATCCACAAAGCGACGACAATTCTCACGGGGAGCCTTGTTCCAGGCGTTGCGATCACCCTGTTCAACGCACTCCAGAACCAGCCAACGATCGCGCAAGGGGTGTTGATGGCCGCGTTCACCAGCCTCCTCGCCCTCTCTCTTGGTACTTTGGCGTTGCTCCGCGACCAGCGCCGCAACATTGATTTGGTAAGGCGGCTAATCCGTGACCAAAGCTCCTCCGCTTATGGTGACACCCTGCGCGCCGCGAGCGCCAATGCTGACCAGGCGATTAGGCATGCCATGATCGACTCCGGCGAATTGGACGCCCGAGTCAAAGCCGATCTTGAGTTGGCGGAGTCCATTGCCAGCCTCGCGGCCACCAGCCCTGCGCCGCTAGAAGACGGACGCGAGGCAAAGATCGCAGAGGCTAAAGCAGAGATCGCTGAGCGTTTGCGTCAAAGTGAACTGGCTGAACGGCAGTTTGCTACCTCATTGCATCAATCAGTTTTGCGGTGCTCCGGGCATAACCAAATACTTCAGCCAGCTGCTCTTCGCGGTTACGCTGAACCAATTCTAGCCCTGTTTGGCCTGGCTGTGTATTTTTTATGGCTTCAAAAAGTGAAGCCTCGTGGAAACAGATAATTTCATCCGCGCGTCCGAGTGGATCATTTGCGAAACGCGCCAGCTCAGCAATGAGCGAGCCAGCAATGTGATTTAGACAGCGAACCCTTTCTCGCAAAAGGGGCACCTCATCAGCCAGTACTTTTACAAGATCTAGCTGCTGGTGAAGCGCATGTTCAAGCCTGGCAACGGACTTTTTGAGCGCGGCAATTTCCTGTTCGTGGTCCATCGTCCTGTCCTTTCGTGAGCGAGTCGTACCCCGCTTATGATAGGACTTCGCAGCACCAGCCGACACTAGTTAGGGTCAATAGCCACGGACGACCCCGAATATGCCGATGGGCAGCCTGTCCATGCATGGTGGCGGGCTTTAGGGTGTCGAGGGTGCGGACGGGGTGTCGATCGCGCTCCACGGGGCTTAAATTGGCTCCGACATCTGGACCATGCCTGGATCGATCACGTCGGTCCAACGGGCCGCGAAGTTTCGATCGAAGCCCGCCGGTATCAGCGATCTCCAATCTTCCCGCAAATCGGCCGTGACGGCATATCCGCGCCGGCTGACGGCCGAAAGGCTCACCTGCTCGACCAATCCGACATTCGTCACATGATTGGGCGGGAAGCATGCAGACCAGAACTCATGCTCGATGGGTAGTGTAACACCGTGCAGCATTGCCACGCCGGTCTGTGCAGACAGGTGATCATCCGCCCTCAGCCTCAGGAGCGGGAACAAATCGGACTGCCGCTGGTATCGCCGCCAACGACTGCCTGCCAGCCACAGCCGATTTGCGGTAGCAGCTAGGTAGCCGATCGGCCCAGCTCGATGATCCTTGGAAAACGCGTATTCAACGCTGGCCGTTACCGCCGGGTCGGTAAACGGCACGCCATAGAAATGCGCAAATCGCCAGGCCAGCGCCGAACGCAGGCTAGGCAATGGCCGTGGTGGAGCGGGCTCAATTACGATGTCACACCAATTGTCTGGCATCACGAACGCGTAGTGCGTCTCGCTCCACTCCTGCGGATCGCGACTGTAGAACAGCCACATGAAGGCCATGTACCAAGCGTCGATGGGCGTTTTCCAAGCATACCGGTCTCGAACAGATTCGAGTGCGGGGTCATAGCCCCCCTCCCAGACCAACCTTCGCTCAGAAATTGCTTCGCGCCAATCAGAGGGAAGCTCATCGAGCGACGCAGGGAAGCTCACACGAAGTTACCGGTCAGAAGCACCTTGCCGATAACGGCAAAATCCCTTGGGTCGCCATCGCCTGCCAAATCGATTTCTATGGGCTTCATTGCCGGGTTCTGGCTAATCAACGTCACGCAATTTTTGTTGCGCCACTCCAGTCGCTTCACCTGCAAAGCATCATCGAGCCGGACGACATAAACGCCGGGCGACATACCCTTGCGGTTGACGTCCATCAGCACCCAAGCGCCATCGGCAATCAATGGCTCCATGCTGACACCTCGTACCTGTATCAGCTTGAGACCGTCGATCTGCCCAAACTGTTTCCGTAGCCAATGGGCCGGGAAAGGAGCGGCATCGCCCGTCATCTCGAAAGGCTCGATCACCGACCCTGGCCCAGCTGATGCCGCCAGGTCTTTAACAGCAGGAATAGGGATCACTTCCGAGTCTTCGGCTAATTCTGCGCTAAACGCTGGCTCTTTGCCCGTCAGCAACCAATCGACACTGACATTCAAAGCGCGCGCAATCCCAACCGCTGCACCAGCCTTGGCGATCCCACGGGCGATGTAGTCGCTGACAGTGCTCTCCGGAATCTCTGCACGTTCAGCCAGCCACTTTCGCGGCCGTCCGTTCAACGCGGCCACAATGCGCGCGCCAACCCCATCAGCCGGATTTAGCTGTTGACCTCTCCGACTTTTCGGATTATCCGAATTTTCGGCTTTTACTTCGGAAAACACCGCATGCCCCTCACGATGCACCCGGAAGACACCAAGGCGGCTCTACGAAAGCGGTTCGGTACCGTTTCTGCGTTTGAGCGTGCTGCAGGAATTCCCAGCAAGTCAGTAAGCGACGTACTGCGGGGGCGGAAAAGCGCGCGGGTATCCAAGGCGATCGAAGGCGCTCTTGCGGACGAAAGCCGCGTGGAATCGAAGCGAGGTGGCGCTGCATGAGTGTCACCTACCACAAAGCGTACCTAGATCGCACCGTTTTTGTTCCATCTCGGAATGAGACAGAGCTGAACCGCACTCCCGCGATGGATGGCTTCAGAATCTGCTCCGGTCGTCGAGCCAGCAATGGCAACGTCCATTGGCGCTTGATCTGGCCAGACTTCGCATGCTTCCTCGGCGTGGCAGACAGTGAAATCAGGAAACACGCGCCGTACGATCGGCCAGCTGCGCTAGCTGAGGCAGCGGCGGCGAAAGGTTATGATCCTCTCTGCGTCAAGGCTTTGGGAGGCTCATCAACCAAGATGACGCTGGCGCTGCGCTCCGCCGTGGCGCTCGGTTTTGACCCGATTTATCTGTGGCCAGCAACCGCCAGCAAATGGCCGACGCATTATCAACGGATCGCCAGCGATAATGCTCAACCATCGAGCACTCCGCCTTCTGGGTTGTCATGGCTTGACCGGGTCGGTGAAACCTCTGCTAACAACCGCCCAGCCTCGGCAGCAGTGATCTCGCTTACAGATGCCATCGCTTCCGCAGAGAGCTTCACCGTCGCCGTCGACTGCCTCCCCGTCGGCAAAGACATCCGCAACCGCCTCCAGGCTCATGTGCGCGCGCATATCGAGCTGCTGCGCCGGATCGGGGGCGACCCCGCATGAAGGCCCGGACGCACCTCACTGCACAGCAGATCGCGGACCTCAAACTTGAGGGTCTTCCAAGCTCTGCCTATCGCATCCGCGAGCGCGCCTTGGCGGAAGGCTGGGACTATCTCGAGCGTCCGGCGACCTTGGGCGGTCGGCATTTCTCGATCGCCGCGCTGCCTGAAGCGGCGCGCGCAGATCTGCTGGCGCGCGAAGCAGCCAAGCGATCGGACACGCCCCGCGCTGCCAATGAGAACCGGCGCGGTCGCGGTCGGCCCAGCTGGTGGGATGAGCATCCCGAGGTGGCATCGGCGGTCGAGGCCTATCTGTGCCAGCGCAAGCTGTCATCGACCGTGATCCTGGACGCGTTGAAAGCCGATTTCACCGAGCTTCCAACGGGCCGCACGCTGCGCCGGTTCATCAAGGACTTCGAGCAGCGCCGCACCGCGCTGATCGCCTCGTTCCGCAACCCTGACCAGTTCAAGGGAAAGCACCGCGTCTCAATCGGCAACATGTCGGCCACGGTCACCGCTGCGCACCAGGTCTGGGAAATCGACACCACGCCTGCCGACGTGATGACCACCGATGGCCGCAAGGCCGTGCTGGGCCTGATTGACCGCTTCTCGCGCCGCGTCCGTTTCATGGTCTGCGATTCCGAAAGCGCGCAGAGCGTCCGCAACCTGCTGATCGGCACGATCCGCGCCTGGGGCGTGATGCCCGAGGCGATCATCACCGACCAGGGCAGCGGCTTCATCAACCGATCGATCGTCAGCGCCCTCGAAATTCTGGGCATCGAGCATCGCCCGTGCCCGCCCGCCAGCCCGGAGCGCAAACCGTTCATCGAGCGCGTCTTCGGCACCTTCACCCGCCAGCGAGCCGAAATCTATCCCGGCTTCATCGGTCACAATGTCGCCGAGGCCCAAGCCCTGCGCGCCCGCGCCCGCAAGGAAACGGGCCGCGCCGTGATCGAGGCTGGCATGTCCGCCGCCGAGCTGCAGGCAGCGATCGATGCCTGGACCGATGGCGTCTACCATCTGAACGTCCACAGCTCGCTCAAGATGACGCCGATGGCGAAATGGCAAAGCTCGCCTGCCAGCGCTGCTGCCGCGCCGAGCGAGGATGTCCTGCGGATCGCGCTCTCGGCAGAGGTCGGCCCGCGCATGGTCGGCAAGCGCGGCATTCAGTGGAAGAGCGGTCGCTACTGGTGTGCAGCGCTGGCGGGCTATGTGGGCCAGACTGTGCTGGTCCGCCGCGACGAAGACGACCTCGGCGCGCTGTTCGTTTTCGACGAAGACAGCCGGTTCATCGACATCGCCGTCAATTACGAGCGCGCCGGCCTCAGCGAACAGGAATTCGCGCGCCAGGCCCGCCTGCATCAGGACCAATGGATGAAGATCCAGCGCGCCGAGATGCGCGGAAGGATGCGTCGCTACAGCCTGGAGCGGGCCGCGCAGGACATCATGCGCGCCGATGCCGAGGCTGCAGGCAAGGTCACTTCGCTGCCGATGCCCACGCATCGTCACAGCACGCCCGCGATCGACAGCATCACATCTCCGCCCGCGCCATCAACTGCCCGCGCTCCGCGCCCGGCGATCGTCAGCCAACCCAGCCCGCTTGCCCAGCTGACCACTGCCGAGAAGGTCGCACGGGCCGACGCCGTCCTGGGCGCGGCACAGCGCGGCGAACAGGTCGACGAAGCCGCTCTGCGCGCAGCCCGCGCCTACGCAGCATCGACCGAATACCAGGTCGAAAAAATCATGATCGCCGAATTCGAGCCGCGCCCCTCGCGCGCGTCCACCGACACCCCAGGCCCCGACCGCATGTCGGGCCAGGCCAGCTGACCACAAGAACAGGAGGAACCGACCATGACCCACAGCAGCGCAGTTTCCAGCGCCAATACAGGAGGAGGTGATAGTCACCTCCAGCTGATACCGGGGGCGGCAGCGCCTATCGTCGGCGGACAGGCCCAGCTCACCAATATGGGCCTGGCGCTCCGCACGATCATGGACTGCATGGCGGGCAATCGGGACTCGCCGCGGCTCGGGCTGCTTTACGGCTATTCCGGCTATGGCAAGTCGGTCGGCGCGGCCTTTGCCGCCGCGCGCACCAATGCCAGCTATGTCTGCGCCAAATCGGTCTGGACCCAGCGCACGCTGCTGGAGGCGATTGCAACCTCGCTCGGCATCGTGAAGCTGGCACGCACCGCGCCTGCGATCCTCGACCAGATCATCGAGCAGCTGACCATCCATCCGCGCCCGCTGGTCATCGATGAGATGGACTTCCTCGTGAAGCGCCAGTCGGTCGAGATCATCCGCGATATTCACGACGCGACCGCGATCGCCATCATGATGATCGGCGAGGAGGCGCTGCCCTCAAAGCTGAAGGAGTGGGAGCGGTTCGACAACCGGATCCGGGTGATGACGGCAGCGCAGCCTGCGACCCAGCAGGATGCGCTGAAGCTTCGTGACCATTACTGCCGCCGCGTCCGCGTCAGCGATGACCTCGCCCTGCGGTTCCTGGAGGCCTGCAAGGGCTGCACCCGCCGCATCGTCAACAACCTCAACGAGGCCGAGCGTGAAGCGCTGGCCTCCGGCCACGACCATGCGGACCTGGCATGGTGGGGCAATCGCCCGATCATGACTGGCGATGTCCAGGCCCGCCGCATCCAGGGAGCATACGCATGAACTTCATCACGCCCCGGCTGCTCAACCCTCAGCGTGCGCCCGATCCTGCGGCCTGCCTCTGGAGCCACCTTCGCCACGCGGCAGAGCCGCTTTCCATCACCGACCTGGTGCGCCGCACCGACATCGATGTTGCGATCGTCGCACGGCAACTGCGCGCCTGGAAGAAGGACGGGCTGATCGTCTCGGTCGAACGGACAGGACTTTTCAAAATGGCCAAGATTGCCGCCGCGCAGGACGCGCCGCCGACCATCCGCGACGCGAAGAAGCTGCCCGTCCGCTTCACGCCCAGGTCGATGCGCCAGCGCATCTGGACGGCGATCCGGGTGCTCAAGACTTTCGATCTGCCGATGCTGCTGATCGCCGCCGAGGCGACCGAAAAAACGACTGTGGCCTATCTCGCGCAGCTGGTGCGAGCGGGGTTCCTCGAGCGCCTCGACCAGCCCGGCGAGCCGCACCGCCGCTACCGGATCGTTCTCGATACCGGGCCGCATCATCCCTCGATCGGAAGGGCGACCATCAACGGCCAGCCCCACACCCGCCTGCTCGACCACAATTCCGGAGCAGAGCTGCATATGCCGATCGCCGCCCGCCGCAAGCCTGCCGCCCCTTTTTTTGACCAGGAGCGTTAACCATGTCCGTTAAGGTTACCCTGACCAATATCGAGCGCGCGACCGCTGCCTGGGGCGAGGACATGCCTGCCTGGGTGCGCCTGCTGGCCGGAGCCGCCGACGCAACCAACCAGCGCAAGGCGGGCGAGAAGATCAACCGCAACGCCAGCTATGTCAGCCGGATTCTCAACCGCGATTATGCGGGCAGCTATGAGGAGGCCGAACGCCTGGTCCGCGCGGCCTGGGGCAACGAAGACGTCCTCTGCCCGATCTGGAACGACAGCATCCCGCTTGCCTCCTGCATGAACAACCGCAGGCGGAAAGGTGCGCCGAAAAACACCTTCGAGCATCTCTACACCGTCAACTGCCCGCGCTGCCCGAACAACACCGACAGCCCGACCGAGGCGGTTGGCCAGGAGGCCGCGTCATGCGCCGCCTGACCGCCAAGATCGCCGAGCAGGGCTACAGCCCGCTGGGCTTCGTCCTGACGGTCATCCTGCCGACAGCGGCAGCGATCTTCCTTGGCACCGCGCTGATCGTGGTGACCGCACCGGCAGGAGCAGGCTCATGACCGCGCCGATCTGCACCGACTATCGCGCTGTCCAGAGTGAGCGCGGTTACCTCGTCCTCTACCGCAGCACCGGCGACAATGTCTGCCCAGGCTGCGGCGGTCGCCAATGGGAGGTCGGTCGCACCATGGCCGAATGCGCCCTGTGCGGCACCGCCATCCCGCTCGTCTCGCCCGACATCCCGACACCCACCGACTTTGAGCCTGAAAGGAACTGACCATGGCTGCTGCCCGCCGCAAGGCACCCACCCAAGTCGCCCCGCAGACGATCCAGGAAGCGACCGCGACCATCGACAAGTACATGGCCATGCAGGCCACCGTCGACCAGCTCAAGGCCGATGCCGATGCCTCGATCCAGCAGATCGAGGGCGCACGCGATGCCATGGTCGCGCCGCTCGAGCAGGCGCAGAAGGAACTGTTCAAGCAGCTGCACGCCTGGTGGGCCGTCGCCAAGGATCAGCTGACCGAGGGCAAGCGCAAGTCGATCGAGCTTGCTGGCGCGATCATCGGCGAGCGAACAAACACGCCGTCGCTGAAACTGCCCAAGGGCGTGAAGCAGGAAGACTTCATCGAGAAGATCCGCGCCGCGCTCGAGGCAAATGCCGAACCTTTCATCCGCACCAAGCTCGAGCTCGACAAGCAGGCGATCATCAAGACCCTGCGCAAGGGCGAGGACGACCCCATGGCGGAGCGTCTCGCTGCCCTGGGCGCGGGCGTCTCCCAGGCCGATCAGTTCTTCATCGATCGCGCCGGCAAGCGTGAGGCCGATCCCGAGCTGGTCGATGTCGAGGGAGGTGCAGCATGACCACCGCACCCGCCACTGGTGTCCCGATCAGCGTCGCCATCCGGCTGATGCGCGCGGCGATCGCTTCGGGCCCTGCTCAATCAATCTTCGATGAAAATGGCGATGAGGTGAAGAAGGCAGCAGGCATCGCGACCAAATATGTCAACGGCACGCCGATGATAATCCTGTCACTGGTCGAGGACGGCTCCCAGACCACGATGTGCATGGACTCCGACGCGATCGACCAGTTCTGCGACATGCTGGCGGATGCGGTGCGCTGGCACAATGCCGCCATCACGCAGGCAACCGGGAGCGTCAACTGATGTCGCGCCACAGCGCCAGCCTTCGCGAAGCCCAGGCTCTTGCTGCCCGTCTCGACCGCAGCGGCGACAAACGCTCCGCTGAAATCATTCGGGCACTGATCCGCAGCTTCCAGGCCAGCCGCACAACGAACCAGATTTTGCACCAGGACAATCTCGAGCTTCGCGGCGCGGGCGTTTTGGCACCGCAATCTCGAAAGATGGATTTCCGTCGATGACAGAGAACCAACTACGAACGCTCGACAACATCAGGGCCTTTTACGACGCACATGGTCGCGGTCCTGGCATCCGCGAGCTCATGGCGATTGAAGGCCTCAAATCGACCTCGGGGATCCACACGAGGATCCAGACGCTTGTCAAATACGGGTATCTGCGCAAGCTCGACGATTACCATGGTCGCTATGTGCCCGTAGAGGCACCGGTGGAAATCGACCTGAGGCCATACCCGACTCAGGCACTCGAAATGGAGCTTCAGCGGCGCGGGAAGCTCGCTGCAGATGTCAAAGCTCAAGGTAGCTCGGCATGACCGCCGCGTCCCGGCCCTCCCGCACGCGCCGCGCACCCGGTAGCGATCCGCGAACGCGCAAGATCCGCGCGATCATGGCCGCGTGCAATCGGCTCGGCCTGGACGAGGACGCTCGCCGCGATCGCATCGAGCAGGTAAGCGGCCAACGGTCGCTGTCCGGACTCAGCGATGGGCAGCTCGGCAAGCTGCTCGATGCGCTCAACGGCGGATGGAAGGCCGGACGCGCCGATCGTCCGCACCTGGGCAAGATCAAGGCGCTTTGGTGGAGCCTCTATTGGCTGGGCGAGATCGACGAGCCGGGCGACGCGGCGCTGGACAGCTTCGTGAATCGCCAGACCGGCCTCGCGGCGCTCCGCTTTGTCGACCATCGGCACTCGGCCTCGGTGATCGAGGGGCTGAAGGCCTGGGCGGCGCGCGTCGGCGTCCATTGGCCATGCCCTGCGGACATCCGCGCCATGGAGCTAACCATCCCCGATTATTCGCCCGCCCATGGCGAGCGGGTGGCCGTGATCGAGCGCCTGGCTGAGCTATGCGCCGACCGCGCCATGATGTTCCCGATCGAGCTGGCGCGGCTCGAGATCGGATCGCGGGCGAACCTGCACCACTGGTCCGTGCGCGAGATGGACGACGCCATCCGATTCCTGGGCCGCAAGTGGCGCGCGAAGATGCCGCGTCGCGACCAGAAGCCCCAGGCGGAGGGCTGATCGATGTCGGTCGCCTATTTCCCTGGTATGCGGCTTGAGGATCTGCCGATCCCGCGCGATGTCGCGATGACCCGGCGGTGGCCCGCTCAGCTCGTCGAGATGGCGGACCATATCGGTGCCTATCACGCTATGCGCATCGTCGAGCGCTTTGGCGGGCAGCAAATCTATGTCTCGGCCGATCCGGAACGAAACTGCCTGCGCGAGGTTCTGGACGCCAGGCTGACCCGCATCATGAGCCATGTCTATGGCCGACAGGAGATCGAGGTTCCTGTCGCCAGGGCAGCGCTCACGGAGGCACGCCGCGCGCCGGTGATTGCATCCGTGCGAAATGGCGATATGACTGTCGCCGAAGCAGCCCGGATCCTCGGCACCGCCAGGACCTATGTTTCGCAGCTCGTGAACCGGAGCCGGGAGGCTGCAGTCGCAGAGCCTTTGCGCCGCCCGAGCCTGCGCGACCCTCGCCAGATCGAGATGTTCGAACCCTGGGATGGCAAGCCCCTGTGAGCTGGCTCACCCCAAGTCGCGCGAGCTATCCCGCTTAGCAGTGCCTCATCGTTTTTCGATGAGGCCCATCCAATGCATTCCGCAATTCTCGCCAGCGCACAATCCGAATGCTGGAGCGTGCAGTCGTGAGCTGGTGGCAGATCATCCAGACCCTTTGGCCGATCGCCGCCACGATGACGCCACTGATCCTGCTGGGCGGCTTCGCCTGGCTGCAGACCAAGTTCCCATCGCGCGCGGACCTGAAGGAACATGAAACCGAGCTCAGGGACCTCACCGATCAGGTTTCAGGCCTCGTCACGCGCATCACGACCAACGAAAACCGCATCGACAATGTGGTTCGCGATCTCGAGAGGGAGCCGACCCGGGCAAGCCTCGCCAACTCCATCTCCGACATTCGCGACCGGCTCGGCTCGGTGGAATCGTCCGTCAGGGCGATGCAACACCAGCTCGAAACACAGAACGACTATTTGCACACGCTGGTCCAGCAAGGACTCGGCAAATCATGATCGCGCCCGCCATCCGTCCGCTGGTGCGCCGCGCCATTATCGATCTGCTGGCCGAGATCGGCGGCGAGCATAATGATCACCACCTCGCCACGCTGCTGGCCGAGGTCGGTCACCGCGTCGCGCGGCGCGACGTTGCCGAAGAGCTGCGCTGGCTGGCCAACGAGGGCTTTGTCCGGGTCGAGGAGGTGCCGCGTTACCTGCTCGCCGAGATCCTTCCCGACGGCGAGGATGTCGCGGCCAGCCGCCTGATCGTCGACGGCATCTACCGCCACAGAACAGGCCGCTGACATGGCCCGCTGGTCTTCCGTCGAGGAACTGCCGGCAGACGTCCAGGACGAGCTGGACGAGGCCGTGAAACGCAAGTTCACCACCGATGCACTGGTCGAGCTGGCCGCCAGCCACGGCCACCAGATCGCGCGATCGTCGATGGGCCGATGGGCCAAGCGCCGCCGCGACTGGCACCGCGTGGTGGAGCGCGAAAAGGCCGTGCGCGGTATGGCGGAAGTCGTCGACAGCGAGTTCGGCGATGAGAACGAAAAGCGCAACCGGATGCTGCTGCATCTGGCGCGCAACAACCTCTCGATCATCGCGGCGCGCATGGGCGGCGAGGAAAAGCTCGAGCTGGGCGACGCCATGGGCCTCATCAAGGCGCTGAAGGACCTTGTCGTCGCCGACAAGCTCGATGCCGAGCGCGAGCGTGCCATCCGCCTCGAACAGAACCAGCGCGCCGCCAAGGAAGCCGAGGGCGAGCTGCGCAGCCGTGGTGCCACCGAAGAAACCATCCTGGCCGTGAAGACCAAGCTGCTCGGCCTCAAAGCCTGAAGGGAGAAAGACCGTGAGTGAAGCTATCAGCGCCGACGATCAGCTCCGCCTGTTCATCGAACGCATCGAGCGGCTCGAGGAAGAGCGAAAGGGCGTCGCTGACGATATCCGCGACACCTACAACGAGGCGAAGGCGCAGGGTTACGACGCCAAGATCATGCGCCAGATCGTCCAGCTGCGCCGGATGGAGCCGCATGATCGGCAGGAAATGGCTGCGATCCTGGACACCTACAAGGCCGCACTGGGCCTGGGATGACTGTTCTGTTCGGTCCCTTTCTGAATCAGCTCGAAGGCGGGTTCATGGCGCGCTGTCCCGGCTGCAGCGAGGTGCATTACATTCCGGTAAGCAAGCCTCTGGCGAATGGCGCGGCGTGGTCTTTCAATGGCAACGCCGATGCGCCGACGTTTGCACCAAGTTTGCTGATCCGGACAGGCCGAGCCGTCGACCCCAACTTCGTGCGCGAAGAGGGTGATCCACCTGACGTCTGCCATAGCTTCATCCGTAATGGCCGGTGGGAGTTCTGCGGGGACAGCACTCATCATCTCGCCGGTCAAACCGTGCCCATGCTCCCATGGAGTGAGGATGCATGAACGAACCACACCGCATCGTTGCTGGCCTGAGCGCGAACGGACCCGGCGACATAGCCTCGCTGGCGTTCGCGATCGCACAGGACGCCAAGCCCTTCGGCTTTCGCGTCCTGGCGATCAAATCCTCGCGCGCGGTCAAGGCGGCAAATGCGGCGCGGGGCTCGCGCACCAAATATGTGCACCTGGCCGACAAGCTTGAGCGATGCTGGATCATCCGGGTGTCGGACCATTATCGGCCCCGCCGCGCAGTTCATCACCCATTGCACTTTGATCTGGTCGCGCTCGATGGCAAGTCGGGCCAGGCCGACGTCCGCGACTGGCTGGCATCGGTTGCCAGGGGCGAAGTCGCCTGGGTGCAGCCCATCATTTTCCAGAACGTCCGCAAGTCGCGCCAGCGCTGGAAAGGTCGCCGGCAATGAGCGCCAAGGTCGGCTCGCTCGCGCCGCTGGATGATCTGCCCTCGCTGCTGATGCCGTATCAGGTCGAGGCGATCCAGCTAAGCGCCGAAAACCAGCTGTTCGTGAGCGAGAAATCGCGCCGAACCGGCCTGACCTATGCATTCGCAGCCGATGCTGTCCTCACGGCGGCTCCGGCCCAGGGCGGGCAAGATTTCTTCTACATCGCCTACAACAAGGACATGACCCGCGAGTTCATCGGCTATTGCGCCGAGTTCCTCCAGGCATTCGACCAGCTGGCGGTCGAGCCGAAGGAGTTCCTGCATAACGATGGCTCGGACGAAGGCATCAACGCCTTCCGGATCGATCTGCCCTCCGGCCACAAGATCGTCGCGCTGTCGTCCAAGCCGCGATCGCTGCGCGGTATGCAGGGCAAGGTGCTGATCGATGAAGCGGCCTTCCATGACCAATTCCAGGACCTGCTCGACGCGGCGATGGCGCTCACCATGTGGGGCGGCAGCGTCGTCGTCATCTCCACGCACAACGGCGCGGACAATGCCTATAACGAATTGATCGAGGATATCCGCAGCGGCAAGCGCGAAGGCGTCGTCCAGCGGGTGACCCTCAAAGATGCCCTGCGCCAGGGCCTTTTCCAGCGCATCTGCCTGCGCACCGGCCAGAAATGGTCGCCCGAGGCCGAGGCGGCATGGGAAGCATCGCTGCGCAAGCGCTATGGCGCTGCTGCCGAGCAGGAACTGGACGTCATCCCGTCGCGCGGCTCGGGCATCTATCTTGCCCGCGCGACGATCGAACTGGCCATGTCACACGAGCTGCCCGTCATCCGCCTAGCTTGCCCGGATGGCTTTGAGCGCCATGACGACGAATATCGCACCAGCTGGATCACCGAGTTCCTGGAACGCGAGGTTGCGCCCTGGCTGCTGGATTTCGACCCGACCCGCCCGACCTATTTTGGCCAGGACTTTGCCCGCAACGGCGACGTATCACCGGTCGTCTTCGGCCAGCGAGACGAAAGCATGCGCCGCGTTGCGCGCTTCCTGCTCGAAATGCGCAACGTGCCCTTCAAGGACCAGGAGCTGATCCTCAACTGGATCATCTCGCGCGTGCCGATGTTCGCCTGCGGCAAGATGGATGCGCGTGGCAACGGCTCGGCGCTGGCCGAGGCGATGCAACAGCGCTGGGGCTTTGACCGCGTCGAGGCCGTCCAGACCTCCGAAAAGACCTATCTCGCCTTCATGCCCAAGCTGCGCGCGGCGATCGAGGATCGCATGCTGCTCATCCCCTGGGATGAGGGCGTGATGGACGATCTGCGCATGATCAAGCTTGTGCGCGGCATCCCGATGATTCCGGATCGCGGCAAGGTCAGCAAGGCCGATGGCGATAGCGGCAAGCGCCACGGCGACGATGCGATCGCGCTGATGCACTTCGTGGCGGCATCCGATGAGAATATCGGCCCGATGGAATTCTACTCGGCGGGCCAGCGCAGCACCCAGATGGCCCCAGGGCCTGTCTCCTCGCGCGGGTTCGGCACTGCCGGTCGCCGCGCCGGATTTGTGAGGTAACGACCATGGCCCGCAGGCCCAGACCATTTTCCGCCAGCACCACCCGCGCGATCGCGCGTCGGACCAGCGAGCCGACAGGCACCATGCAGGCGCTGATGCGCCCGATCGCCACGACGTCGGACGGGCGCGACATCACCAAGCCGTTCGTCAGCGGCCTGCAGCAGCCGCGCGATCCGCGTATCAGCATGGCGATCGATTGGGGCGTCTACGACGTCATCCTGGAAGACGACCAGGTCATGTCGACACTGCAGCAGCGCATAGGCGCGGTTGTGTCGCGCAACTGGAACGTGCTGCCGGGTGACGAGGACGATCCCCGATCGGTCGAGGCGGCGGAAAGGCTCAGCGAGAACATCGATCGGATCGGGTGGGACCGCGTCACCCGCAAGATGCTGTTTGCGACCTTCTACGGCTATTCGGTCGCAGAATGCCTGTGGGAGGTCCGCGACGGCCTGTTTCAGTTCGCGGATCTGCGCGTGCGCCATGCCCGCCGCTTCCGCTATGACGATGCCGGCAATCTCCGGCTGATCACGCGCGTCAACTGGAATGGCGAGACGCTGCCCGATCGCAAGTTCTGGGTGGCGACCGCTGGCGCCAGCGACGATGACGAGATCTACGGGCGCGGTCTGGCCGAATGGCTATATTGGCCGACGCTGTTCAAGCGCAACGGCCTGCGCTTCTGGAACAACTTCCTCGACAAGTTCGGCGCGCCAACTGCCATCGGCAAATATCCTGCCGGCACGCCGCAGCACCAGGTCAACAATCTGCTCGCCGCGCTCCGGGCGATCCAGACCGATACCGGCATCGCCATCCCAGACCGCATGGTCATCGATCTGCTGCAGGTCGCCAAGAGCGGCGTGGCGGACTACGAGCAGCTTTGCCGCTACATGGACGAGTGCATCGCTAAGGTGGTGCTCAGCCAGACCATGACCACCCAGGACGGCTCCTCGCGCAGCCAGGCCGAGGTGCATGCCGACGTGAAGCTGGAAGTGGTGAAGTCGGACGCGGATCTGCTGTCCGACAGCTTCAACCTTGGCCCGGCCCGCTGGTGGACCGATTTCAACTATGGCCCCGATGTCGCTTCACCGCGCGTGATGCGCGATGTCGAGGCGGAGACCAACACCAAGCTCGAGGCGGAGACCGATGGGCTGCTGAAGGTACTGGGCTGGGAGCGTGATGACGAGAGCTTCCAGGACACCTATGGCGATGGCTATGTCCGCGTGAAGCAGGCCGAGCCGCCAACGCCAAATCCGGCCGATCCGGATCCCGCCGCCGATCAGCAGCTGCTGCTCGAGGACAACCGCCGCGAGCCGCTCCAGCCGGTTACCGAGTTCGCAGCCGACGATCCGCGCCCGCTCTACGTCCACCGCAAGCTGCTCAACGCCGACAAGCTCGTTGCATGGGCCAGGAAACAGGGCTTCAGGACGGTGGTCGATCCCGCCGAAATGCATGTCACCGTGGCCTATTCGAAGAAGCCGGTGAACTGGTTCAGCATGGGCGACGATTTCGGATTCTACCGAGAGCCGTTGCGCGTCATGCCGGGTGGCCCGCGCGTCGTCGATCGCCTGGGCGACCAGGGCGCAGTGGTACTGCATTTCTGGGACGGCTATCTCGCCAACCGCCACCGCACCATGCGCGAGGCCGGCGCGAGCTGGGATTTCCCGACCTATCTGCCGCACGTCACCTTCACCTATGACCCCGGCGAGGTCGATCTGGCCGAGGTCGAGCCGTTCACCGGCGAGCTGCTGTTCGGCCCGGAGATCTTCGAGCCGATCGATGACGATTGGTCCAGCGGCATCCGCAGCGTCGACCTGGCCGAGGGCGATCCGGACTATGTCGAGCAGACGCCCGAAAATGCGCTGATCGACGAGCTGATCGCCGCCGAGGACGATCGCGTCAGCGCTGCGATGACCGGCTCGATCTTCACCCGCATCGCTGCCGCCGCCACCGCCGATGAGCTGCTCAAGCTGCTCGATACCGAGGCGACCGCGCTGATGAACGACGCTCCGCTCCGCGAGAGCATCGAGCGCGCCGCGTTCGCCCTGCGCCTGGCCGAAGAGAACCGGGAGGGCCAGGCGGAATGAGCATCGGCTATCTCTTGACTTTCCTGGGCGCATATTCGCGCAGATCTACAGCGTCGGTGCGGGGCCGGCGCCGCAAGCGCGACATCGTCCATGTCACGACTGCAGAGCCGCTGAGCAAGCGCGCGAAACGCCGCGCGCGTGGTAAGGGCAAGGGTCGCAAATGACCCGCGCCACCCAGCCTCAGATCGCCTATGCTCTCGGGATGGTGGAAGGCCTGACGCGGCAGTTGCCCGCGATCAGCGTCATCTATTCAGTGCAGATGCAGCTCGGCGATGGCTGGACCAAACAGGGCGAAGACGCCTTCACCTTCCGCCTCGCTGGCATCTCCGCTACCTGTGAGCCAACGCACCTGGATGCACCCTCCGAAGCCCTGCGAAACTGGCAACGCGCCGCGCGTGAGCGGCTTGGATGGGAGTGCGTGTCATGATCGATAAACAGCTACTGCTCAAGATCAGGAAGTGCCTGCAATTGGCCAGATCGGCCAATGAGCATGAGGCCGCAGCGGCACTCGCAAAGGCCCGCGAACTCATGGAAGTTTACGGCATTTCGGTAGACGATCTGGCGATGGCGGAGATCGAGGAGGCAACGGCCCGATCCACCCGCAACATTCGCCCGTCCGTCTGGGAATGTCATCTGAACGCCGCTGTCAATCGTGCGCTTGGCACCATTTCGTTTCTCGATGGTGCCGGAGACCGTGTGTTCGTTGGCCGTGGCCCCACGCCGACAATCGCCTCCTACGCATTCACCATGCTGTTCCGGCAGCTCAAGATCGCGCGCAGCGAATACATTCGCATCAAGCTGAAACGCTGCAAGCCTGGTCGCAAGCGCCAGCGCGCGGACGTGTTTTCGCAAGGCTGGGCATGGGGCGTGGTCCAGAAGGTCAAGGACATCGCGCCTGAGCGCCAGGAAGACCCTGCGATCGAGCGTTGGCTGGCGGTGCAGCACCCCGGCCTGGTGTCGGTTGGCGCGCGCAGTGCGGCTGTGAAGGGTCAGGCTCTCAGCAACGATTGGTGGCAGGGCCATCAAAGCGCTGGCGATGTCACTCTGAACCACGGCGTGAGCGGCTCTGCTGGTCCCGCCTTGCTGGGGCAGGCAGCATGAGCGACCGCAGCATTCTATTCAGCGCCCCAATGGTGGACGCACTGCTGGCAGGTCGCAAGACCCAGACGCGGCGGGTCTTAAAACTGACCGGCTATCGGCGGTTCAGTGAGTTCGGCCCTAGCGACACTCCCGGTTACGACTGGCACTTTCGCCGGGAAGATGGCTGTTGGTGCGACTTCCGTCATGACCATTTGCCGGTCCATTACAAAGTCGGCGATCGGCTATGGGTCCGCGAGGCATGGCGCACCAGCAAGGTCGCCGACGAATTGAAGCCGAGCCAGATGGTTGGCGGTGGCTATACTCCGGTCTGGTACGAGAATGATCGCGACAACTGCGATGTTCACGGACGATATCGCCACGCCCGCCATATGCCGAAATGGGCCAGCCGCCTCACCCTGACTGTCACCGATGTTCGTGTCGAGCGGCTGCAGGACATTAGCGAGGCGGGTGCAATTGCAGAGGGTTGGCCAGCTGGATTGGTGTTCCCGATCGACTGGTATCGCGATCTTTGGGACAGCATCAACGGCGAGGGCGCATGGGACGCTAACCCTTGGATCGCAGCGATCAGTTTCAGCGTGATTAGGGGCAACATCAATGTCGTCGGCTGATCTCACCAACGCCCTACCCACCGATGACGATATCCTTGCCGTAATCAGCGAACGGGGAGGCCCCATCATGACCTATGTCATCAAAAACTGGCTCCGATCGAAAGGCTTCCGGGTGGAGACCCCATGGGTCTTGCGACAGATGAAGCGGCTTGAACGAGCCAGCCGGGTGCAGCGCGTGCCGGCTCCTTACGCCGTCCACATATCCTGGACGATCGCGGCGTGACGAGCCCCTTCGCCCATCTCCCGATGTTCGGCTTCGAAATCATCTATGCCGATCCGCCTTGGAGCTTCGACAACTGGTCGGAAAAGGGCGAGGATCGCAATCCCAACCAGCATTATGACACCATGCCTTGGGAGGAGATCGCAGCGCTGCCAGTGGGCGAGCTGGCCAGCCGCAACTGCGCCTGCTTTCTGTGGGCCATTGATCCGCTGCTCGACAAAGCGTTCGAAACGCTGCGCCGCTGGGGCTTCCGCTATGCGACGGTCGGGTTCACCTGGGCAAAGCTCAACCCGTCGGGCGAAGGCTATGCCATGAGCACCGGCTATTACACCCGCGCCAACCCGGAAATCTGCCTGCTCGGCATGACCGGCAGCCTGCCGCGCCTTGATGCCGGCGTCCGCCAGCTGGTCGTCGAGCCGCGCCGCGAACACAGCCGCAAGCCCGATCGCATCGCCGACGACATTGTCCGCCTGTTCGGCGATCGCCCGCGCATCGAGCTGTTCGCCAGGACTAAGCGGCCTGGCTGGGAAGCATGGGGCAACCAGGTCGAGAAGTTTGGAGGTGTGTCATGAGCTTTATTCATTGGGATCCCGAGCGCACACTGCTCAAGAAATACAGCGCCAGCACGACGAGTGGGCCACGCGGGAAAACCGTCATTCGGATCGAGCTTGAAACCTCCGATTCCTATTCGCTGGCGAGCCTTCTCGAGAGCTTGGCTGAGATCGAAACGGAGCAACACCGAGCGAAGGAAAGGGCGAAAGCACCGTCAAAAAAGGCCAAGGCTATGCTGGCATTGCCAGCGCCTCAGTCGCAGCTGACGGATGGGCGGAACCCCTTTGATGCCTGAGCTTCGCCCAACCATGTATCTTAGCCCGGAGAACACCGTTCGGGTCTGGCAGGAGCGGCAGGAGCTGCGCCCGACCGTGCGCTGGTCGGAGATGATGCACGAGGAGCATTCGCGGGCCTTCACCGTGGCCAAGATCGCCAAGCTCGATTTGCTCGCCTCTGTCCAGAAATCGCTCGACAAGGTGATCCGCGATGGCGGCACGTTCGAAACCTGGAAGGCGAACATCCTGCCGGAGCTGAAGCGCGCAGGCTGGTGGGGCGAGGTCTCCGACCCGGCGCTCACCGGCACCGACCAGACCATCATCGTAAATGATCGCCGTCTCCGCACGATCTACCGCACCAACATCCGGATGAGCATAGCTGCAGGCCGCTGGCGGCGTTTCCAGGCTCAGAAGGAACTGTTCCCTTATCTCCGCTACCGGTCGGATCATCCGCGCAAGAAGCCGCGCCAGGACCATCTGAGCTGGCACGGCATCATCCTGCCGGTCGATCACCCCTGGTGGCAGGAGCATTTCCCGCCCAATGGCTGGGGCTGCAACTGCCTTCCTGAGCAGGTCTCCGATGGCATGCTGAAGCGGCGCGGATGGAAGGTGACGACCGATCTCCCGCCATCTGCGCGTGAGCGCTTCTATCCTGCCGGTAGCACCGATCCGATCATGGTGCCCAAGGGCATCGACCCCGGCTTCAGCTACAATCCTGGCACCGCGCACCTGCGCGCGATCGCTGACAAGGCACTCGACTCGGTCGAGGAGGCTGCCCAGGCAGGGCTGACAAATGCCGCGCAGCAGACCATCCGCGAGATCGTCGCGGATCCCGCGTTCGACCAGTTTGCGGCCTTGCCCGATCAGCCTTTTCCAATCGCCGCGCTCACGGCAGACCAGGCGGCTGCTGTCGGCGCGACAGCCCGAACGGTGCGCTTCTCGCCGCAGACGTTGGAAAAGCAGAAGCGCCGCCACGCCGAGCTCACGATCGCCGATTATCGCCTGCTGCCGGAGATCATCAGCAATCCTGCTCACGCACTGCGCGAGGACGATCGTAAGGTGCGGTTGCTGTGGGAATCGGATGGACAATGGTGGCACGCCACCGTCAAGGCTACCGAGGAAGGCGACGAGCTCTACGTGCTGAGCATGCATCGCCTTCGGATCGATGACGTCTCGTCGCTTGTGAGCCGGTTTGCTGCGATCCTGGAGTGGTTCGGTGCGCGGTAAGGACTGCCGATTCCCTTACACGCGCTCCGGGCTTGCGGCCCGTGCTACGGCAGGCAGGATCACCGTGTTTCGCGCACCGGGCACTCACATACACCCGGCCAGCTTTATGATCAATGACGCGGGGCTTCACGTGCCCTGCAACCCAGTTTCCAGCGCCCTGCAGGGGCGGGGGAAAAGGCGCGCCAACGCCTCAAGCCGACGGATACGACCCGCCATGACCGACCTGGTCCATAACCCGGTCATCCCGCCACTCGCATGCAAGCGGGTGGAACATAATAGGAACATCATGCAAGAGTCGAGTCCCGAATCCGCTCAGGTCCAAGGCCTGGCGCGGGTGCAGCCCGTCCATCCTCCCGCTGCCTATATCGGTGGCAAGCGCCTGCTGGCCAAGCGCATCGTGGCGCGCATCAGCGCCACGCCGCATACCGGATATGCCGAACCGTTTGTCGGCATGGGAGGCATTTTCCTCCGCCGCGACATGCGCCCGAGCGCCGAGTTCATCAACGACTGGTCGATGGACGTCGCGACGTTCTTCCGAATCCTCCAGCGCCACTATGTCGCCTTCATGGACATGCTGCGCTTCCAGCTCACGACCCGCGCTGGGTTCGAACGGCTCGCGGCCACCGATCCGTCCACGCTTACCGACCTCGAGCGCGCGGCGCGCTTCCTCTATCTCCAGCGGCTCACGTTCGGCGGGAAAGTCGCCAGCCGCACTTTCGGCGTCGATCGCAACACCCCAGCCCGGTTCGACGTGACCAAGCTCGGCAGCATTCTTGAGGCGATCCATGAACGGCTGTCGTCAGTCGTCATCGAGCGTTTGCCCTGGGCGGATTTCATCTGCCGCTATGACCGGCCTGGCATGCTGTTCTACCTCGACCCGCCATACTTTGGATGCGAGAACGACTATGGCAGGGACGGCACTGGCGCGCCGCTCTTCGATCGCTCACAATTCACGAAAATGAATATCCTGCTGGGGCAGCTCAAGGGGCGGTTCATTCTGAGCCTCAACGACACCCCCGAAGTCCGATCGATCTTTGCTGGCTTCACGATCGAAGACGCGGCGACGGCTTATTCGGTCGGCGGAGGCGATCGCCAGAAGCCGGTCAACGAGCTGATCATCACCGGGCCATAATTGGCCAAAATACCGTGCGAGAGAGCGTGCGAGAGAACGTGCGAGAGAGCCGATGCCTGATATGGCAAGAAACCCGGTACCATCGGGCTTTCCACCAGGTGCGCGCTCGAATCCCTTTCTCTCGCACATCGCTGGGTAGCCTAACGGATTTCTGCGGGTTTCAGAGGGCGATTGGTGCCCGATGGCGTCTGCGCTGGCCAAAAATGCCCGAAGGCCCTCCAGCGTGGCTCAAATTGCCGAGATGCCCGGATTTCTGCGGCCCCGCGTCCCGGCAAGGCCCAAAATGTCCCGCTGATCCCGCCACCCGTATTTATGGCCAGTCACATGCAGCCAGCCGGTTGTCGGCACGCTTGACAGTTGCGCCCGTTGCGGGTGGGGCGTTAACCAGTGGACGCGCCTGTTTCCGGGCGCTTGCGACATCTGGCAAAGCGCTTGCTTAACCATCAGGCATGAAGTGTCTCGGAATGAAACCCGGCATAAGCGAAAGGTTGAAGGTCGTGCGCCGCATCGCCGTCATCCTGCCTGGCATTTCCCTGGCCACGCCGCTGGAGGCCAGTCCGCTGAGCCGGATCACGCTCGACGGGCTGACCCGCGCCGAAGGCATCCGCAGCTGGATCGAGATTACCGAACCGGGCAGCGTCGGATTGCTATGCATGGGCATTATCGGCTTGCTGGTCGGACGCTGGGCGGCCGGTCGCAACCGCAAGGGCCCGCCAAAGCGCTGAGCGCGCTTGACGCACGCCCGCCTCCGTCGCAGAGCGTCGAGATATGGCAGACCCGATCATCGCAAGGCTCGAAGCCGTCATCGCAGAGCGCCGCAAGGCATCGCCCGACAGCAGCTATGTGGCCAAGCTGACCGCGCGCGGCCGCCCGCGGATCGCCCAGAAGATCGGCGAGGAAGCGGTCGAGGCGGTGATCGCCGCGATCCAGGGCGACGCCAGGGGTGTGGTCAGCGAAAGCGCCGACCTGATCTTTCACCTGCTGGTCTTGCTCGCCGATATGGGCCTGACCTGGGCCGATGTGCTTGCCGAGCTCGATGCGCGCGAAGGCACGTCCGGCATTACCGAAAAGCTGTCCCGTCCCAAGGAGTGAAGAGCATGCCGATCGATCCCACGCTGCCTTATGACGACCAGAACATCTTCGCGAAGATCCTGCGCGGCGAAATTCCCTGCACCAAGGTGCACGAGGATGATCACATCCTCGCCTTCAAGGACATCAACCCGCAGGCGCCGACGCATGTGCTGGTGATCCCCAAGGCACCTTTCGTGAGCTGGGACGATTTTTCCGCGCGCGGCACCGACGAGCAGATCGCGGCGTTCGTCCGCGGCGTCGGCGAGGTGGCGCGGATGCTCGGATTGGTCGAGCCGGGTTACCGGCTGCTCGCCAATATCGGGCTGGATGCACATCAGGAGGTGCCGCACCTTCATGTGCACCTGTTCGCCGGAAAGCCGCTCGGCCCGATGCTGATGCGCGGCTGACATCGCCTCTTCTCAAGCCTGCGCCATGGGTCTAGTCTGGCTCAAGCGGGCGTGAGGGAGGATCAAGATGCTGCGATCTCTGGCCGTGCTGTGCGCCGCCGGGTGCATGACCGCGCCCGCCCTGGCTCAAGCCAGTGTGCCGTGCGAGACGATGCTCGGCGACCTGTGGGGCGAGACGGAGCCGCAAGCCGGTACTGCCACCGTGGACGGCACCACACTGCACAGCCCGGCGGATCTGGAAAAGGCAGTCGGCAAGGGCGCGATCGTTCAGGGCGGCAAGTTCGCCGGTTGGGATTTTCGTCGGCTCTCACTCACCAACGCGTGCTTTGTCGAGGCTGACCTGCAACGTAGCCAATGGGATGACGCGCGCGCGCCTGGCATTGGCTTCATCAAGTCCAACCTGACAGGTGCCTCGCTCGTCGGCATCAAGGCTCCCGGCATCCTGCTTCGCGACGCTAATCTCACCGACGTGCAGGCGATGAAGGCCGATCTCAGCGGCGGGAAGCTGGAAGGAGGCTGGTTCGAAGGGAGCATCGATGGCCTGAACCTTGACGGCGCGAACCTCTCTCGCTTCGATTTTTCGTGCGGCATTACCCTGTCTGATGGTTGCCCGCTTTATGGCAGCGACAAGACGATGTCGGCGCGCGGCGCCAATCTCACGCGGGCGAAGCTCAGCAGCTTTCATCGCTACGGGCTGAGAGATATCGCGCTGGAGGATGCCATACTCGATCGGACCGAAATGTCGCCGGCGCAGCTCGCAAGCCTGAAGGGCCTGGTGATCAGTCACCCCCTCGTGCTCGTAGGCGGTGACAACCGGCTGGAGCTGACTGCTGCAGAGGCCCAATCCCTGACGGATGACGTCGCCATTGCCGATCCGGCCGTGCGCGACCCTTCCTTTGATTGCAGCAAGGCAACAAGTGTTGCCGAAAGGACCATCTGCCTGCCCGACAATCGCGATCTGGCCGATGCCGACCGGCTGCTCGCGCGCACCTTTGCTCAGGCGCGCAAGGCGAACCCGGGCTTGGTCGCAGAGCAACGGCAATGGCTCAAGCAGCGCGACGGCTGCATGAGCGAGGAGTTTCCTTCCGACTGCCTGCGCAATGCCTATGCCAGGCGACAGGGGCAATTGCTGGGAGCTTTGGGCGAGAGCAATTGGCTAAAGCCGGGCGAGGCGGCCCTGTTCATCGATGACGAACTCCCGGTGAGCGAAGCGATGCGGCGGACAGCTTTGTTCGCGCGGCTGGCTCCGCTGCTGGCACAGGCATCGATGGGCTATGCCTATGTCGAACGTCGGCCCGACGGTGGCTACGATGCGAGTGGCGAATCCGTCGGCGCGAATGCGCACACATGCACCCTGGGCGCGAGCGGGTTGAGCCTTGATCCGCTGACCGGCTGGTACAGCGTGCGAGACAGCGAGAGCAATCGGCGCATCAGGGTGATGCAGATCGACGGCGACTGGCTGCGCATCTTCGCCGACGGCCATCCCTATGGAGAAGAGGCCGAGGGCTCGGCGGATTATGCCAGCTGCGGCGCGCGCGCGTCGTTCGGACCGATGCGGCGGATCGCGCTGCCTGCGGATATTCTAAAAAGCTATGCCGAACGGGCCGCAAGCGAGCAATGACCGGCCCGCGATGCGACAGATGGGTTATAACCCGGTTGCCACCGCGTGAAAAGCCGCTAATCCTGTGCGCCACAGGGGGATAACCCCGGGACGCAACCGGCTGGCTACAGGCTCGCCAAGGGTGGGAAATCAAGAACATCATGAAATTTGCGCGTGTCAAACCGCTGGACGCCATTCTGGCGACAGCCAAGAAGAAGTCGCTGCATCCGACCCTGGGTTGGTTTCAGCTGACCCTGTTCGGCATCGGCTGCGTGATCGGTACCGGTATTTTCGTGCTGACCTCGGCCGGCGCCCAGAAGGCCGGCCCCGGCCTGATGCTGGCCTTCGCGATTGCCGGCCTGATCTGCATCGTCGCGGCGCTCTGCTATGCCGAAATCGCCGCGATGATCCCTGTCGCGGGCTCTGCCTACACCTATACCTATTCCGTCATGGGCGAGCTGCTCGCCTGGACGGTCGGATGGGCCCTTGTCCTCGAATATGCGGTCGCGGCGAGCGCGGTGTCGGTCGGGTGGTCCGGCTATTTCACCGGGACGATATTGAACGAGTTTTTCGGCATAACGCTGCCGACCTATCTCACCGCAGGACCGCTCTGGCTGGGCGGTGCTCCTGGCGGTTTCGTCAATCTGCCCGCGATCGTCATCGCGCTGCTGGTCACCTGGCTGTTGATGATCGGCACCAGTGAATCGGCCAAGGTCAACGCGGTGCTCGTCGCCATTAAGGTGACCGCGCTCACGGCATTCATCGTGCTGACGGTCCCCAAGACCGAGATGGCGAACTTCAACCCGTTCCTGCCCGCCGGTATTTTCGGCGGTTTCGGATCGGGCATCGGCGCGGTGGGTGCTGCAGCCACCATCTTCTTCGCCTATGTCGGCTTCGACGCGGTCTCGACTGCGGCCGAGGAGACCAAGAACCCGCAGCGCAACGTGCCGATCGGCCTGATCGGCAGCCTCGGTTTCTGCACCATTTTCTACATTCTCGTTGCCGCCGGTGCCGTCGGCACCATCGGTGGTCAGCCGATCCTCGGCCCCAACGGCATTCCGTTCCCCGCAGGGTCGGAAGAGCTCGCACGCCAGTGCGCGCTGCCGCAATATGCCGAGATGCTGGTCTGCTCGAACGAGGCGCTGGCGCATGTGCTGCGCGAGATCGGTTTCAGCGCAGTGGGCAACATGCTGGGCATCGCGGCATTCGTGGCGCTGCCTTCGGTGATCCTGATCCTGCTGTTCGGCCAGACCCGCATCTTCTTCGTGATGGCGCGTGACGGCCTGCTGCCCGAAGGCCTGTCGAAGATTCACCCCAAGTGGAAGACGCCCTATGTGGTGACCGCGATCACCGGCGGCATCGTCGCCTTTGCCGCGGCCTTTCTGCCGGTGGGTCAGCTCGCCGATATCGCCAATGCCGGGACGCTCTATGCGTTCATGATGGTGGCGATCGCGGTGATGATGCTGCGCAAGACCGATCCGAACCGCGAACGCCTGTTCCGCACGCCGATGCTGTGGCTGGTCGGCCCGGCGACGATTGCGGGCTGCATCTTCCTGTTCCTCAACCTGCCGTTCGAGGCGATGATCGTGCTGCCCGCCTGGGGCGCAATCGGCCTGGTGATCTATTACCTCTATGGCTACAAAGCGAGCCATCTGGGCAAGGGCATCGTCGAGGTGCCCGAGGATGATCCGGGCGTCGTCTCGCATTGATGCAAAAGAAAACCCCGGCGCGATCCGCCGGGGTTTTTCTTTGGGCTCGGGCTGTGAGCCTTACATCGGCGATTTGGGGCAAGTGCCGGGACGACGGAACAGCCTGCCTTTTTCCGCCCAGAGGATCACAACCAGAGCGGCGACGCCGCAGCTGAAAAAGCCGACGGCCATGGGCAGCGTCGTGCCGTCAAACGCCTGACCGACAATCGCGCCGATGCCTGCGCCTAGCACCGTGCGAAACGCCATCTGGAACGACGAAGCAGCGCCCGCCATTGCGCCAAACGGCTCCATGGCAATCGAGCTGAAATTCGCGCCGATAAATCCGACCATCGCCATGTTGAGCGCGACGATCACCAGAAAGAGCGCCATCGGCTCGCCCGGCACATTGGCAGCGGCGATCTGCAGCAGCGAAAGCACCAGAAACGCCATCAGCGCCGAATGCGACACCCGTCGCGCACCGAAGCGCTCGACGATCCTGCTGTTGAAGAAGTTCGACACCGCCATCGCGCCTGCCACGGCGGCAAAGGCATAGGGGAAGATGGCTTCGGCATCGAACACGTCGGCAAAGACCTGTTGCGAGCTGTTGAGAAAGCCGAACATGGCCCCAACGAGGAGACCTGCACCGGCAACATAGCCAAAGCCCTGGCGGTTGAAGATCACCTGGAACCAGGTGCTGCCGATCGTGTCGAGCCGGATGGGGATGACATTTTCGGGCCGCAGCGTCTCGGGCAGGCGCAGCCAGACCCAGATGGCGACCGCGCTGCCCATCACCGACAGCAGGATGAAGATGAACTGCCACTGCGCGAAATAGAGGATCAGCTGCCCTACGGTCGGCGCGAGCACCGGCACCGCCATGAACACGATGAAGATGATCGACATGAAGCTGGCCATCCGGTCGCCAGAGAAGATGTCGCGGATGACCGATACCACCAGCACGCCCATGGCCGCAGCCGCAAAGCCCTGGGCAAAGCGCAGCAGGAGCAATGTCTGGAAATCAGGCGCAAAGGCACAGGCCCCGCCGAAGATGACGTAGAAGACCAGGGAGCCGAGCAGCACCGGCTTGCGTCCGACCTGGTCGCCGATGGGACCGTAGAACAGCGAACCTATCCCCATGCCCATCAGATAGCTGCTGATCACGAACTGACGGTCGTTGGCGCTCGCGACATCAAAGGCGGCGCCCAGCGCGGGAAAGGCCGGCAGGATCGAATCGATCGCCAGCGCATTCAGCGCCATCAGCGCGGCCATCATCGCCACCAGTTCGCGCGTTCCCATCGGGAAAGTGCCGGTTTCGCTCGGAATTGCAGACGTCGCCATCTTCAAGGTCTTTTCATTGTGCATCGCATCATAATGGGCTTCGGGACGGTGATTGCCAACCGCACGCGCGATTTCTATTTTGCCTCAACCCATGGAAGGCCCCGCCGATCCCCTTTCGCGCAAGATCATCCATATCGACATGGATGCCTTTTTCGCGAGCGTGGAGCAGCGCGACAATCCGGCGCTGCGCGGGCTTCCCGTGGCGGTGGGTGGTTCGTCGCGGCGCGGGGTGGTGGCAGCGGCCAGCTATGAGGCAAGGGCATTCGGCGTGCGATCGGCCATGCCTTCGGTGACCGCACAGCGACGATGCCCCGATCTGGTCTTCGTCAAGCCGCGCTTCGATGTGTACCAATCGGTCTCGCGCCAAATCCGCGATATCTTCGCCAAGCATACCGATCAGATCGAACCGCTCTCGCTCGACGAGGCCTATCTCGACGTCACCGCCAACAAGCAGGCGATCGCTTCGGCCACCCATATTGCCGAGATGATCCGCGCCGATATTGCCCGCGAGACCGGGCTGACGGCCAGCGCGGGCGTGTCGTACAACAAGTTCATCGCCAAGCTGGCGAGCGACCAGAACAAGCCCGACGGTCTGTGCGTCATCCGCCCCGAACAGGGGCCGGGCTTCGTCGCCGCATTGCCGGTCAAGCGCTTCCACGGGGTCGGCCCGCGCACCGCCGAGAAGATGGCGGCGCTTGGCATCGTCACCGGCGCCGACCTGGCGGCCAAGTCGGAACAATGGCTGCTCCAGCATTTCGGCAGCTGGGGCAGCTATCTATTTGGCGCGGCGCGCGGTATCGACAATCGCCCGGTCCGTCCCGACCGCATCCGCAAGTCGATCGGCGGCGAGCGCACCTATGGCGAGGATATCTGGACCGAAGACGGGCTGCGCGCCGCGCTCGAGAATGTCGCGGATATCGTCTGGGAGCGGGTCGAACGCGCCGAAGGCCAGGGGCGGACGGTGACCCTGAAGGCACGGTTCGCCGATTTCCACACCATCACCCGCGCGCGCACCTTGCCCCAGCCGGTCGAGGGCAGGGCGATGTTCGGGCAGATCGGCCAATCGCTGGTCGATCAGATCCTGCCCCTGCACAATGGCGTGCGCCTTCTCGGGCTGACGCTCTCGGGCCTTTCGCGCGCGGGAGACGAGGACCCGCAGGATGAGCGCCAGCCCGAACTGCCCTTCGCCTGATTACCATTCGCCCGGAGGGGGCAGCCCTTCGCGTATCTCGATGACCCTGCGCCGCGAAGCAGCGGTGAGAGCATCTGGCAGCGCATCGAGCGGGAAGAACCGCGCCTCCAGGAGTTCCCCCGCATCGGGCCTGGGGTCATCGCGGGTTTCACCGACGATGACGGTGATATGATCGGGGAAGCCTTCGCTGTTCGAAAGGAACTCGCCGTGCACGCGCACCTTGTCGAGACGGCATCCGGTTTCCTCCAGCGCCTCGCGGATACCCGCTTCCAGCGCCGTTTCCTTCCGCCCGACGCCGCCGCCCGGCAGCATGTACCGGTCGGTGGCGACATAGCTGTGCCGGATCAGCAGCACCTCGCGGCCCCGCAGCACGACGGCCTTCACACCGCGCGTCCTGATCTGGAACGCACGCCGGAAGAACAGGCGCACCCGGTGCGCAACGATATAGCCAAGGCGGAGCGGGGTCATGCCGCCGCTCCGAACCTCAGACGTCCAGATTGGCGACGTTCAGCGCATTTTCCTGAATGAAGTCGCGCCGCGGCTCGACGACATCGCCCATCAGCTGGGTGAACACCTCGTCCGTCACATCGGCATCCTCGACCTTCACCTGCAGCAGCGAACGGTGGTTGGGATCGAGCGTGGTTTCCCATAGCTGCTCGGCGTTCATCTCGCCCAGGCCCTTGTAGCGCTGCACCGCCAGCCCCTTGCGCCCGGCCGCGAGGATCGCATCGAGCAGCGCAGAAGGGCGGTTGATGACGAGACCGGTGGCGACCACCGCTTCTTCGGCATCGTCCTCGCCCGTCTCGGCGTTCGAAGCTGCGGCCGAGCTGGCCTTTACCAAGCGGCTTGGGTTCAGATAGACATCCGCAAACTCGCCCGCGACGCGGTGGAGCTTGCGCGCCTCGGCGCTGTTGAGGAACGCGAGATCGACGACATGATGGTCGGTCACTCCGCGCCAGAAGCGCTGCAGGTGATAGCCGCCCTCGGCCGAAATCTCGCCCTGCCAGCGTGCTTCGGGATCGGCTCCGCCCATCCACTGCGCGGCCTTCTCGACCGCTGCCTGGCGATCGCCCTGCGGCATGTCGGGCGTCAGCGCGCCGGCCAGCGCGAGCCCTTCGACGATCAGCGGATCGTAGCGCCGCGGGATATAGGTCATCAGGCTCTTCATCCGGCGGGCATGCTCGATCAGTTCGCGCAGATCCTCGCCGCCGCGGGCCCCGCCAATTGTTTCGAGCACGCGGCCCTGCAGCCCGGCATCGACCAGATACTGGTCGAGCGCGTCATTGTCCTTGAGGTACACCTCGCTCTTGCCCTTGCTCACCTTGTAGAGCGGCGGCTGCGCGATGTACAAATGCCCGGCGCGGATGATCTCCGGGATCTGCCGGTGGAAGAAGGTCAGCAGCAGCGTGCGGATATGCGCGCCGTCGACGTCTGCGTCGGTCATGATGACGATCTTGTGATAGCGCAGCTTTTCAAGGTTGAAATCGTCGCGGATGCCGGTGCCCATCGCCTGGATCAGCGTGCCGACCTCCTTGGACGAGATGATCCGGTCAAAGCGCGCGCGCTCGACGTTGAGGATCTTGCCGCGCAGCGGAAGGATCGCCTGATAATGCCGGTCGCGGCCCTGCTTGGCCGATCCGCCTGCCGAGTCACCCTCGACCAGGAACAGCTCGGACTTGGCAGGGTCGCGCTCCTGGCAGTCGGCAAGCTTGCCCGGCAGCGAGGCAATGTCCATCGCGCCCTTGCGCCGGGTGAGCTCGCGCGCCTTGCGGGCGGCTTCGCGCGCGGCTGCGGCATCGATGATCTTGGCGACGATCGCCTTGGCGTGCGCGGGGTTTTCTTCCAGCCACTCGGCCATCTTGTCGGCCATCAGGCTCTCGAGCGGCTGGCGCACTTCGGAGCTGACCAGCTTGTCCTTGGTCTGCGAGCTGAACTTGGGATCTGGCAGCTTGACCGAAACGATCGCGGTCAGTCCCTCGCGCATGTCATCGCCGGTGAGCGAGACTTTCTCCTTCTTGAGCAGCCCCGACTTCTCCGCATAGCCGTTGAGCGTGCGCGTCAGCGCCGCGCGGAAAGCCGCAAGGTGCGTGCCGCCGTCGCGCTGCGGGATGTTATTGGTGAAGCACAGGACGTTTTCGTAATAGCTGTCATTCCATTCGAGCGCGACGTCGATGGTGACATCGTCGCGCGAACCCGAGATCGCAATGGGATCGGGCATCAGCGGCTGCTTGTTGCGGTCGAGCCATTTGACGAACGCAGCAATGCCGCCTTCGTAATAGAGGTCGTGCTCCTTGGCCTCGGCATGGCGTTCGTCGCGCAGCACGATGCGCACGCCCGAATTGAGGAAGGCGAGTTCGCGATAACGATGCTCGAGCTTCTCGAAATCATATTCCTGCACGTTCTTGAACGTCTCGCCAGAGAACAGGAAGGTGACCTGCGTGCCCTTCTTGCCGTCGGGGGCAGGGCCCATCACCGCCAGCGGCGCTTCGGCATCGCCATGGCGGAAGCGCATCCAGTGCTCCTGCCCGTCGCGCCAGATGCGCAGCTCGAGCCATTCGGACAGCGCATTGACGACGCTGACGCCGACGCCATGCAGACCGCCGGATACCTTATAGGCATTGTCGTCGCTGGTGTTCTCGAATTTTCCGCCCGCGTGCAGCTGGGTCATGATGACCTCGGCGGCCGAAATACCCTCTTCGGGATGGATGCCGGTGGGGATGCCGCGGCCGTTATCCTCGACCGTCACCGAATTGTCGGGGTTGAGCGTGATCAGCACGCGGTCGCAATGCCCGGCCAGTGCCTCGTCGATCGCATTGTCCGACACCTCGAACACCATGTGGTGCAGGCCCGAACCGTCATCGGTATCGCCAATATACATGCCGGGGCGCTTGCGCACGGCGTCGAGGCCCTTGAGAACCTTGATCGAGTCTGCGCCATAGCTGTTGGTGTTGGCGGGGTTCTGGTTGTTTTCGGTGGGGGTATTGCTGGTATCTGTCATGAATTTGCCATAGCCGCGCGCCCGCCGAAACCCAAGCATTACCGGTCGGTTTTGCACATATTTTCGATCACGCCCAGGCAGGCATCTTTCCCGCATCCATGGGCTCGACGCAGCTTGCTTGAATGCGGACTGCGAAGGCTTTAGCAAGAGACCATGAAAGCTGCCCTGCTGCCCCTCGCCATCGCCCTGACGCTCGCCGGTTGCGCCGATCCCGAGCCTGCGCAGAAGCGCGCTCCCGGCGGCGTGCAGGCGGGCGAGCGGCTTGATGCAGCCGAGCCCAGCCCGACCGCGCGCGCGGTCAATATCGGCGAGGGCGGAACGCGCTTTGCCGCCTGTCAGGGCCGCGGACGCGTGGGCAATCTGCGCGGCGGCAAGTTGGCGGTACGCGATGCACCGTTCGACGATGCCAAGCAGATCGGCGAACTGACGGAGGACGCGCACGTCTTCATCTGCACCCGCAGCCTCGACCAGCAATGGCTGGGGGTCGTGGTGGCGAGCGAGGACGGGACCAAGCCGGTGCCTGCGGCTCCCACCACTGCACCAGCGACCCAAGCTGAAGCAACGCCATCCGCGCCGGGCGTCGATTGCGGCGTCACCGCTCCCGTGCGCGGCAAGCGCGCCTATGCCGGCCCTTGCCAGAGCGGCTGGGTCGAGAGCACCTTTGTCGCGATGGTCGCGCGCTGACCCGCTCAGCACTTGACGTTCACGATAACCTCTTTCCTCGCGCGCTGCCGCTCGGCATAGTCTTCGCAGCGGCAGGGCAACTGCCAGTGGGAGAGGCATGTCATGGATATTCGCGCAGAGCTTGAGCAGGAATTCGGCAACTGGCCCGGCATCATCGCGGCCTGGGGTCAGCAGCGCCCTGACGCTCCTGCGCTTGATGACGGGACGAGCCAGATCGCTTGGGCCGAGCTTTCGTCGCGCGTTGATCGTATCGCTGCACAATTGCTCGCCGATGGCTTGCAGCGTGGCCAGGCGGTTGCGATTTTGGGCACGACGTCGGTCGCCTATGCGCTCGCCTATCTCGGTGCGATCCGGGCCGGGGGCTGTGCCGCGCCGCTCACCACCAGCGCGACGCCGCGCCAGCTCGCCAACATGCTGGCGGATTCGGGCGCGATCCATCTGTTCATCGACCGTGAGAAACGCGCAGAGCTGATCGCCAGCGGTGTCGATCTGGGCAGTGCGCGCCACATCATGCTCGATGCGGCTGACGGCGATGCGCCAGCGATGGACAGCTGGATGGCTGCGGAGGGCACCGCCCTCGACATCGCCCCGCCAGAACCGGGCGATCCGTTCAACATCATCTATTCGAGCGGAACCACCGGCACGCCCAAGGGCATCGTCCATTCGCACGCCATGCGCTGGCGGCAGTCGGTCGCGGGCTTCCAGTCGATCTACAGCGAGAACGCGCGCTCGATCCTCTCGACCCCGCTCTATTCGAACACCACGCTGGCGGTATTCCTGCCGACCGTGGTGCATGGTGGGCTCGCGCGATTGATGGGCAAGTTCGATGTCGGCCAATGGCTCAAGGCGGCAGAAGCAATGCGCGCGACGCACACGATGCTGGTGCCGGTGCAGTATCAGCGGCTGCTCTCCGATCCCGCATTCGATGCGCATGATCTGTCCTCGATGCAGATCAAGTTCTGCACCAGCGCCCCGTTCAGCGCCGAACTCAAGGCCGAGGCGCTGCGCCGCTTCCCCGGCGGGCTGGTCGAAATCTACGGCATGACCGAAGGCGGCGTCGTCTGCATGCTCCAGGCGCACAATTTCCCCGACAAGCTCCATACCGTCGGCCAGCCGGTCAAGGGGCACGAGCTCAAGGTGATCGACGAGAATGGCAACGAGCTGCCCCCCGGCTCCAAGGGCGAGATGGTGGGCCGAT
The DNA here is from genome assembly GCF_059803595.1 of Blastomonas sp. 34TW. Lineage (NCBI taxonomy): Bacteria > Pseudomonadati > Pseudomonadota > Alphaproteobacteria > Sphingomonadales > Blastomonadaceae > Blastomonas > Blastomonas sp. 34TW. Next base: position 40,613 of record NZ_JAPFGW010000013.1, on the reverse strand, counting down.
CACCGACGATGATGAGCGGTTACAAGAACCAGCCCGACAAGACGCGCGAAATGGAATGGCGCGACGCCGATGGCCAGCTATGGTTCAGGATGGGCGATATCGGCATCATGGATGAGGACGGCTTCGTCCAGATCGTCGGCCGCGCCAAGGACATGATTATCTCGGGCGGTTTCAACATCTATCCCAAGGACCTGGAAGAGGTGCTGATGCAGCAGCCCGGCGTCGCCGACGCGGCCGTGGTCGGCATGCCGTCCGAACGCTGGGGCGAGACACCGGTCGGCTTCGTCGTCGCCGCGCCGGGACATACGCTCGACCTCGGCACCCTGCTATCGGACGTGAACGCCGAGCTCGGCAAGACCCAGCGCCTGTCCGCGCTCTACCCGATCGAAGAACTCCCGCGCAGCCATATCGGGAAGATCCTGAAAACCGACCTGCGCGCGATGCTGGCTGAGACTGCAGGCTAGACTCGAACGGGTAGCCAAACTATCGGCTCATCCATGACCATCGCCCATGACGAATCCGTGCTGATTGTCGATTTCGGCAGCCAGGTGACGCAGCTTATCGCCCGCCGGGTGCGCGAGGCGGGGGTGTATAGCGAGATTGCCCCGTTCAGCAGCGCCGAGGCCGCGTTCCACCGGATGAAGCCCAAGGGCATCATCCTGTCGGGCGGGCCTGCATCGGTGACCGAGGATGGCAGCCCGCGCGCACCAGAGGCGATCCTCAACTCGGGGCTGCCGATCCTGGGCATCTGCTATGGCCAGCAGGTGATGACGCAGCAGCTCGGCGGCACGGTCGAGGGCGGCGGCGAGAAGGGCGGCGAGTTCGGCCGCGCGTTCATCGAGATTACCGACCGCTGCCGACTGTTCGACGGCCTGTGGAAGGAAGGCGAGGCGCATCAGGTCTGGATGAGCCATGGCGACAAGGTCACCGCGCTCGCTCCGGGCTTCCGCTCCGTCGCATCCTCGCCCGGCGCGCCCTATGCGGTGATCGCCGATGACGAGCGCTGCTTCTACGCGATGCAGTTCCACCCCGAAGTCGTCCACACGCCCGATGGCGGCAAGCTGATCGCCAATTTCGTGCGGCACGTCTGCGGTTGCCGCGGCGACTGGTCGATGGCCGAGTTCAAGGCTGCCAAGATCGCAGAAATCCGCGCGCAGGTGGGCAGCTCGCGCGTGATCTGCGGCCTTTCGGGCGGGGTCGACAGCGCGGTTTCGGCGGTGCTGATCCACGAGGCGATCGGTGACCAGCTGACCTGCGTGTTCGTCGATCACGGCCTGATGCGCATGGGCGAGGCCGATCAGGTCGTCAGCCTGTTCAAGGGCCATTACAATATCCCGCTGGTGCATGTGCAGGCCGAGGCGCTGTTCCTGGGCGGTCTGGCGGGGGTCACCGACCCCGAACAGAAGCGCAAGTTCATCGGCAAGACATTCATCGACGTGTTCGAGAGCGAGGCGCGCAAGATCGGCGGGGCCGAGTTCCTGGCGCAGGGCACGCTCTATCCCGATGTGATCGAGAGCGTCTCGTTCACCGGCGGACCTTCGGTGACAATCAAGAGCCACCACAATGTCGGCGGGCTCCCTGAGCGCATGAACATGAAGCTGGTCGAGCCCCTGCGCGAGCTGTTCAAGGACGAGGTGCGCGCGCTGGGCCGTGAGCTTGGCCTGCCCGACGTGTTCGTCGGCCGCCACCCGTTCCCCGGCCCCGGCCTCGCCATCCGCATCCCCGGCGAGGTGACGCGCGAGCGTTGCGACATCCTGCGCAAGGCCGATGCGATCTATCTCGACGAGATCCGCAATGCCGGCCTGTACGACGCGATATGGCAGGCCTTTGCCGTGTTGCTGCCGGTCAAAACCGTCGGCGTGATGGGCGACGGGCGCACCTATGACAGCGTCTGCGCGCTGCGCGCTGTCACCAGCACCGACGGCATGACCGCGGACATCTATCCGTTCGATGCCAGCTTCCTGCAGCGCACCGCGACGCGGATCATCAACGAGGTCAAGGGCATCAACCGCGTGGTGTACGATTACACCTCGAAGCCGCCCGGCACGATCGAGTGGGAATGAACCTTATCGCAGCCGCTTGACGAAAAGCCCGCCATTGTCGCGCCGCTCGGTGACGAACTGCGGCGAAGCCTCGAACATGTCGAGCAGTCGCGCAAAGCCGTGGTTTCGGACGTCGAAGCTGGACCGATTGCCGGCCAGCTTGCCCACCTCGCTCAGCGAGGCGAAGCCGCGTTCGTCGCGCTTGCTTGCCTGATAAGCGTCGATCAGCAGCTTGATGACATCATCGTCGATGGGGCTGCCACCCGCGCTAGGCTTCGGGTCGGGCTTGGACGGCGCCCTGGATGACGCAGCGATTTCCGCTTTCTTTTCGGCGCTCTGCACTTTGATCAGAGCGTTGACATCGATGAAGCGGGTGCAGGCCTGCTTGAACGCCTCGGGGGTCTTTTCACCCCCAAAGCCATAGACCGGCAGACCATCCTGCCGGATGCGCTGCGCAAGAGGCATGAAATCGCTGTCCGAGCTCATGATCCCGAACCCGTCGACCCGACCCCGGAACAGCAGGTCCATCGCATCGATCGTCATCTTCATGTCGGTCGCATTCTTGCCCTTGGTCAGATCGAACTGCTGCTGGGGCTCGATGCCGAACTTGTGGACGATATCCGCCCAGCCTTTGAGTGCGGGCTTGCGCCAATTCGCATAGGCCCGGCGGATATTCACGGTGCCCAGCTCGGCCAGCACGGTCAGCACCGGGTCGATGCCTGCCGGGCTGGCATTGTCGGCATCGATCAGCAGGGCGATATTGGGGGGGGTTTCTTTTGCCATGGCAGACGGTGGCCGCTGCCGCGCTCAAATGCAACGGGTCATGGCACCAGCCACTGGCCGTGCCAGCTGCCATCCGGCTGCAAGCGGAAGATCGCGCGGCGATGGCCGGTGTGCGCGAGGTGGAGGAATTCGATCGTATCGATCTGGGCCAGCAGCACCGCGAAATTTGCGCGGCCGGGGGCGACTTCGGCATCGTCCTCCGGCTTGCGGCCCTCGATATCGGCAGGCAGGCCCGATATCGGCATGTCCGATAGCGTGCCCGGTGCGGGATCGGCGAGGTAGCACCGGCGCGCGAACAGCGTCGCGTCGTTCCAGGCCTTATCTGCCGTTTCGCCGTCCGTCTCGATCCGTCCGGTGCCCGACAGACGGAACTGGCGCTTCGCTCCCGGATCATAGGCGAGCACCGAGATCGGCGCTCCATCGCCAAGCTCGTCGACCTTTGCAGCTCTGGAGTCGGTGTGGAAGCGCAACGTTGCTGTCGCCGGATCGAACGCGCGGAGCACCATGACGCGCTGGCTGGGCGTGCCATCGACGCGGACGGTGCCGATCACCGGCGTGTGCATCGCGCTGCGGCGGTCCTTGCTGGCGCGCCCGAGACGGCGGAAGATGTCGGCGCGCACCTCGTCCAGATCGTCGATCACCTCATCCAGCGGATTCATCGCGGCACCCCTTCTTCTTGCGAGAAGCCGATCTAGTCTCACCCCAAGCTTTTACCAGTGGAAGTGCGCTTGCCCCTGCGCTAAAGCGCGCAGCATGAACGAGATCACGCCCATCGAGACGCCCGAAGGCCGACCGGCCCGTGTCCGCAAGCCCGACTGGATCCGGGTGAAGGCCCCAACCAGCAAGGGGTTCAACGAGACGCGCAAGCTGATGCGCGATCTCAACCTCAATACTGTGTGCGAAGAGGCGGCCTGCCCGAATATCGGCGAGTGCTGGACCAAGAAGCACGCCACGGTGATGATCCTGGGCGACGTCTGCACCCGCGCCTGCGCCTTCTGCAACGTCAAGACCGGCATGCCGCGCAAGGTCGATGTGAACGAACCGCAGCATGTCGCCGATGCCGCCGCGCAGATGGGCCTCGAGCATATCGTCATCACCTCGGTCGACCGCGACGACCTGGCTGACGGCGGCGCGAGCCAGTTCGTCAAGGTGATCGAGGCGCTGCGCCGCACCACGCCGAGCACCACGATCGAGATCCTCACGCCCGATTTCCGCAACAAGCACGAGGCGGCGGTCGAAGCGATCGTCGCGGCGCGGCCCGATGTGTACAACCACAATCTGGAAACCGTCCCCCGGCTCTACCCGACCATCCGCCCCGGCGCGCGCTATTACGCCTCGCTGCGCCTGCTCGAGATGGTGAAAAGGCTCGACCCGTCGATCTTCACCAAGTCGGGCATCATGTTGGGCCTGGGCGAAGAACGGCTCGAGGTGCACCAGGTGATGGACGACATGCGCTCAGCCGATGTCGATTTCCTCACCATGGGCCAGTATCTGCAGCCGACGCCGCGCCACGCCAAGGTGATCGATTTCGTCACCCCCAAGGCGTTCGATGCCTATGCCGCGATCGCGCGCGCCAAGGGCTTCCTGCAGGTCGCATCAAGCCCGCTCACGCGCTCCAGCTATCATGCCGGCGAAGATTTCGCCGAGATGCGCGCGGCGCGAGAGGCGAAGCTGGCCAAGCAGGCGGCGCGCTGAGGCGATCATGCCCTCGCACCGCGAAACCCGGCATCTGCCCTTCCGGCCCGACCAGATGTACGATCTGGTCGCCGATGTCGCGCGCTATGCAGAATTTCTGCCCTGGGTGATCGCGACCCGTGTCAAGTCGGATAGTCCGCACGAGATGGTCGCCGACATGGTCGTCGGCTTCAAGCAGCTGCGCGAGAAGTTCACCTCGCGCGTGCGCAAGCAGCCGGGTGAAAAGATCGAGGTCGAATATCTCGACGGGCCGCTGAAGAATCTCGAGAATGTGTGGCAGTTCGCCAGCGACGGGCAGGGCGGCTGCACGGTCGATTTCTATGTCTCGTTCAACTTCAAGAACCGGTTGTTCGAATCACTCGCCGGACAGTATTTCGACCGCGCCTTCCGCAAGATGGTGAGCGCGTTCGAGACCCGCGCGGCCGAGCTTTACGGCAGCAGCAGTTCGAGCGCCACCATCGCCGCTTCCTGACGGATTTCGGAGCGGCTGAGCGAGGGATCGAAATTCTTCTGCTCGGCGCTGATGTCATTCTCGTTCTGACCGCGCAGCGCGCAGGCGAAGACCACCGTTCCCACCGGCTTGCTTTCCGATCCGCCACCCGGCCCGGCAATGCCGGTGATCGCGACCGCGACATCGGCATCCGAATGCTTGAGCGCGCCGCGCGCCATGCCCCAAGCGACCGCCACCGACACCGCACCGAACGTGTCGATCAGTTCCGCGCTGACGCCGAGCGACTCGATCTTGGCCTCGTTCGAATAGGTGACGAAGCCACGCTCGAGCACGCCGGAGCTGCCGGGGATCTCGGTGATCGCTGCGCAGACGAGGCCTCCCGTGCAGCTTTCGGCCAGCACGACCTTGCGGCCGGCAGCGGCATTTTCCGCGACGACGCGCGCAGCAAGATCGGTCAGCGCAGGCGGGAACAGGCTGGTCACTGCTTTTCACCTTCGCAGATCTTGAATGGGGTGGGCCTGGCCTGTCCCGCCTTCTTTCCGCTCTCGCCAAGTTTCAGAAATGCGACCAGCAGCTTGCCGACATTTTCCGGCGGGAGCGGTTCGAGCGCCGAGTAGAATTCGTCGATCGTACCGCAATCCTCGGGCTTGATCTCCTGCTCGACCAGCGCGCTGATCGTCGCGAGCAACAGTGGCCGCACCACGTCCGGGCTGGTGCCCTCGGGGAGTGGAAGTTCGACCGCCGACAGGAAGGCGCGGCCGGCATTGGGCCAGGCCTTGTCCGCTGCGGGACGATAAACCTGCGATATACGGGTGGTTGCGTTGCGCAGCGCCGAGCGCGCGGGGAGATGCGGAGCGCAGGCTTTCTGCGCACTGCTGAGCGCGTCGGGCAGCGCACTGACGGCCACCGACTCCGCTTCCGCCGGGGTGAGGCACTTGGCCACCTGCGCGGCATGCGCAGTCTGGCAGGCAAACGTGGCAGTGACCGCAAGCGCGGTCAGGCTGGGCATCATGCGGCGAAGCAAGCGGGTCATGCACTGGCATCCTGTGCTGAAGGAGAAGGGAAGGGGGCGAGGACAGTGGCGACCGCCTGGGCGGCGATACCCTCGCCACGCCCGGTAAAGCCGAGCCGCTCGGTGGTGGTCGCCTTGACCCCGACCTGATCGGGGTGGAGCTTCAGGATGTCGGCGATGCGGCTTTGGATTGCCAGCTTGTGCGGCCCGATCTTGGGCGCTTCGCAGATGATCGTGAGGTCGATATTGGCGATCTCGGCGCCCTTGCCGCGCACCAGCGAGGCGGCATGCGCAAGGAAGCGCGCCGAGTCCACGCCGCGCCATTGCGGATCGCTCGGCGGAAAATGCTCGCCAATATCGCCCAGTGCCATCGCGCCAAGCAGGGCATCGGTAATGGCGTGCAGCGCGACATCGGCATCGCTGTGCCCGACCAGCCCGCGATCATGCTCGATCCGGATTCCGCCGAGCCAGAGCTCCTCGCCCGCCGCCAAGCGGTGCACGTCATAGCCCAAGCCTGTACGGGGCATGGTGGCGGTGCGCGGAATATCCATTGCGAAATCCTCGGCAAAGGTGATCTTCTTCAGCGCTTCATCGCCCTCGACCAGCGCCACGTCTAGCCCGGCGGCGCGCGCGATCTGGCTATCATCAGTCGCCAGCGCACCTTGGGGCCAGGCGAGATGCGCCGCAAGAAGCGCATCGAAATGAAAGGCCTGCGGGGTCTGAATGCGCCACAGACCCGCGCGATCGACCGCAGCTTGCATCAACCCGCAGTCGCCGCGCGCAAGGCTGTCGACCACGGGCAGCACGGGCACCGCGCCGGGTTGCATGTCCAGCGCCCCGTCCAGCCGATCGAGCACCGCAGCGGACAGGTGCGGGCGCGCGGCATCATGGATGAACACCCGGTCGCTGCCGCCCTGCGCCGCGATCACCATCAGTCCGGCGCGGACGGAATCGCTGCGCTCCGCACCGCCGGTGACAAAGCTGACATCATCAAGCCCTGCCAGCGCCGCCTCGGCCAGCGCTTGCTGCCCTTCGCCGATTACCACCAGGATGGCGCATTCGCGCGACCAACGTGCAAAAGCCTCGACGCTGTGCCGCAGCAGCGGCTTGCCCTGGTGCAGCGCATATTGCTTGGGAATATCGCCCCCGGCGCGCAGCCCCTTGCCTGCCGCGACGATCAGCGCGGTGCGGCGAAGGCCTGGCTGGCCCACAAGGGACGGTGCATCGTTCATCGGGCAGGGCGCATAGACCAAGTGCCGCTTGCTCGCCAGCGGCTTTGCGATTATGTGCGCTGCCTAAATATTAGGCATCATATCCCCATGACCCAAGAACCTCCACTCAAGCCGATCCAGATCGGCCCGCTCCAGATCGACGAGCCGGTGCTGCTCGCGCCGATGACCGGCGTGACCGACATGCCCTTCCGCACGCTGGTGCGCCGCTATGGCTCGGGCCTCAACGTCACCGAGATGATCGCGAGCCAGGCGATGATCCGCGAGACGCGCCAGTCGCTGCAAAAGGCGGCCTGGCACCCGGTCGAGGAACCGGTGTCGATGCAGCTCGCCGGATGCGGCCCCAAGGAAATGGCAGAAGCGGCCAAGCTCAACGAGGATCGCGGGGCGGCGATCATCGACATCAACATGGGCTGCCCGGTCAAGAAGGTGGTCAATGGCGATGCCGGATCGGCGCTGATGCGCGACCTGCCGCTCGCGGCGAAGCTGATCGAGGCCACGGTCAATGCGGTCAAGGTGCCGGTCACGGTCAAGATGCGCATGGGCTGGTGCCATGACAGCCTCAACGCGCCCGAGCTCGCGCGCATCGCAGAAGATCTGGGCGCGAAGATGATCACGGTGCACGGGCGTACCCGCAACCAGATGTACAAGGGCAGCGCCGACTGGGCGTTTGTCGCCAAGGTGAAGGCGGCGGTGAAGCTGCCGGTGATCGTCAATGGCGATATCTGCAGCATCGACGACGCGCGCAAGGCGCTGGAATTGAGCGGCGCAGACGGCGTGATGATCGGGCGCGGTGCCTATGGCAAGCCCTGGCTGCTCGGCCAGGTGATGCACGCGCTGCGCACCGGCGAGACGCTGCCCGATCCCGATCTGGACGAGCAATACGGTGTAATCGTCGAGCATTATCACGCGATGCTCGAGCATTACGGGGCCGAGACGGGCGTCAAGATGGCGCGCAAGCATCTGGGCTGGTATACCAAGGGCCTGCCCGGCTCGGCGGACCTTCGCAACAAGATGAACACGCTCGACAATCCCGACCAGGTCCTCGCCATGCTTGGCGACTTCTACCGCCCCTGGCTGCGCCGCGCCGCCGCCTGATGGAGCCGCTTTCCGGTCTGGCGCCGGACGCCGCCGCGCAGCTGCAGAGCCTGCCGATGGCCGTGCTGATGCTGCACGCAGACCGGACGATTGCAGCGGCCAATGCGGCGGCGGAAAACATGCTCGAACAGAGCGCGCGCCGTCTGGTCGGGCGTCCGCTGTCCGAGTTCCTGCAGTTCGACGATGCCCGGATCGGCGCTGCGCTCAATCAGCCAGATACCAATTTGGCGGCGCACGGCATGCGCGTACACATCGGCCGCACCAGCGTGCGCAAGGTGGATATCTCACTGAGCCCGGTGGGGCAGGGCGAAGGCTGGCAGCTGCTGGTATTGAATGAATCGGGTGCAGGATCGCCGCTGTTCGACAGCGAAGTGGGTACCGAAGGCTTTGCCGTGCGCGGTCCCGACATCCTGGCGCACGAGATCAAGAACCCGCTCGCGGCGATCAAGGGCGCAGCGCAGCTGATCGAGCGCCAGCTCGACGGGGCAGGGCGCAGGCTCTCCGGCCTGATCACCGCAGAGGTGGATCGCATCGCGCTGCTGATCGACCAGATGCAATCGCTCACCCGCCGCACCGCCGCGCCGATGAAGCCGTGCAATATCTACGAACCGCTGGGGCGCGTGCGCGAGATCGTCGAGACCGCGCATCCCGACACCGTGCGCATTGTCGAGCGGTTCGATCCCTCGATCCCGCCCGTGCTCGCCGATTCCGACAATCTGGTTCAGATCCTGCTCAATCTCATCACCAACGCGCGCGAGGCGATGGAGGGGCAGAACGATGCCTGCATTACCCTCACCACCAAGTTCGTCAGCGGGGTTCGGCTGCGCCTGTCGCGCGACGATCGCTATATCCGGCTGCCCGTCGAGATCCGCGTGACCGACAATGGGCCCGGCATCGATACCGATATCGCCGAGGATATCTTCTCCCCCTTCGTCACCACCAAGAAGACCGGACAGGGGCTGGGCCTCGCACTGGTGCAGAAGCTGGTACGCGACATGAACGGGCGGATCGTGCACGATCGGGATTCGGCGGCAGGGCTCACGCATTTCCGCCTGTTCCTGCCATTGGCACCGCAAGAGGGCTGACGCATATGGCCAAATCGATTCTGCTGGTCGAAGACGACCGCGCGATCAGCCAGGTGATCATGGCCGCGCTCGAGGCCGAAGGCTGCAGCGTCGACCATTGCACCTCGATCGCGCGCCGCAACGCGCTGGTCGCGAACAAGCGCTATGCCGCGATCCTGACCGATGTGATGCTCGAGGACGGCGACGGCATCGCGACTCTGGGCAACGTGCTCGAACGCCAGCCCGACACGCCGGTCATCGTGCTTTCGGCTCAGAACACGCTCGACACCGCAGTGCGGGCGAGCGAAGCAGGGGCGTACGAATATTTCCCCAAGCCTTTCGATCTCGACGAGCTGATCCGCGCCGTCCTCCAGGCGATCGCGCGCTCCGGTGACATATCGGGCAACGCTGATGCCGACCCCGCCGATAGCGGGCTGCCGCTGGTCGGGCGCAGCGCGCCGATGCAGAACGTGTACCGCATGATCACGCGCGTGTTGCGCAACGACCTGTCGGTACTGATCCTGGGCGAATCCGGCACCGGCAAGGAACTGGTGGCCGAGGCGATCCACCAGCTCGGCCATCGCAAGCAGGGGCCGTTCGTCGCGGTGAACATGGCCGCGATCCCGGCCGAACTCATCGAATCCGAGCTGTTCGGGCATGAAAAGGGCGCGTTCACCGGTGCCGTCGCCCAGTCGATCGGCAAGTTCGAGCAAGCCCATGGCGGCACATTATTCCTCGACGAGATCGGCGACATGCCGATGCAGGCGCAGACGCGGCTGCTGCGTACACTCCAGACGGGCCGCATCACCCGGGTCGGCGGTCATCGCGAGATCGAACTCGATGTGCGCTTCGTGGCGGCGACCAACAAGCCCTTCGGCCCGCTGATCGAGGCAGGGCTGTTCCGCGAGGACCTTTATTACCGCATCAATGTCGTGCCGATCGACCTGCCGCCGCTGCGCGACCGGTTGAGCGACATTCCCGCACTGGTCGACCATTTCTTGGCGCTGGCAGTGCAGGAGGGGCTGCCCCGGCGCAGCTTCGACGACAGCGCCATCGCGGCGATGCAGCGGCGCAACTGGCGCGGCAACGTCCGCGAGCTGCGCAACCTCGTCTTCCGCGCGGTCATCATGAGTCGCGACGACCTGATCACTGCCGATGCGCTGGGCAGCATCTTCGACGAACCCGCGCTCGGCACCGGTGAGATGCGCCGCGAGGAAAGCGATTTCGAACAGGCGGTGAGCCGCTTCCTGCTGACCGAGCGGCCGGAAAACGGCGCCGTCTACGACAAGGCGCTGGCGGCCTTCGAGATTCCGCTACTCCAGGCGATCATGCGCCGCTGCGATGGCAATCAGGTCAAGGCTGCGGCGGTGCTGGGCATCAACCGCAATACGCTGCGCAAGAAACTGGTAGAGCATGGCATGGCAAACGGCGAGCTGCGCTGAAACGGTTGCCAAATGCGGTGATATCCCCCGCATGTGCTGAAAGCTCTTGTATTCCGGCAACGCAACTGTTGTAAACTGAACACTATGCCCGCGTCTGCCGCACAGCTTCCCAACAGAAAGAGTCGTCTGACCCGCCGGTTTGCGGTGATGATGCGCCGAGGCAGCCTGTTTCCTGCGCTCGAGATCGGCTGCGTGCTGTTGCTGATCGGGATGCTCGGCCTGTCCTGGTGGCTGGTGAGCAGCTATCAGGGCCGCGAGGCGATGGTGCCCGCACCGGTCACCGCAACGTTGCTCGTCGCCAATCTGGTGCCTGCGATGGCGCTGCTCGCGCTGATCGGACGGCGTGTCGCGATCAGCCGCGCCAATGCCAGCGGAGAGCAGGGCACCGGCCAGCTCCACGTCCGCTTCGTCGCGCTGTTCTCACTGATCTCGTCGATCCCGATGCTGCTGGTCGTCGTGATCACCTCGCTGCTGTTCCAATATGGCGTCGAGTTCTGGTTTTCCGAACGCGCGCGCACGATGCTGGAAAATGCCAACGATCTGGCGCGCGGCTATTACGAGGAAGGGCGTCGCGACGTCTCTGCCGAGACCGTCGCGATGGCGAGCGACCTGCGCCAATATCTGCAGCAGACGCGGATCGACAGCCCCGAATTCGCCGAGGCCTATGTCTTCCAGGTCGCCGGGCGCAAGATGAACGAGTCGGCGATCGTCGAGGTAGGCGCAGATGGCGTTCTGCGCACCGCCGCGATCGTCGATCCCGACAATCGCACCTCGTCCGACCGCGTCAGCCCGGCGATAATCCGCCAGCTCGACAAGGGCGAGACCGCCGTCGTCTCGGCCGAGGCCGACCGGATCGAGGTGGTGACGCCGATCGATCGCCAGGCCAAGATCTACCTCTATGTCGCGCGCGCCTCGAACCAGCTGGCGCTCAGCCAGTGGGAACGCGCGCAGACGGTGCTGACCGATTACAAGGCGCTGTTCTCGCGCTCGCAGAACCTGCAGGTCCAGTTCAACATCGCGCTGTTCTTTGTCTCGCTGCTGCTCGTTGCAGTAGCGCTCTGGGCGGCGCTCAAGTTCGCCGACCGGATGGTGCGTCCGCTGACCGACATGGCCGGGGCCGCACGCGACATCAGCACCGGCAATTTCGCCATCCGCGTCGATACCGCCAACCGTACCGACGAGGTCGGCGTGCTGGGACGCGCCTTCAACCGTATGGCGAGCCGCCTTGCCGAGCAAACCTCGGCACTGATCCGCGCGAACAGCCAGCTCGACGATCGCCGCGCCTTTACCGAGGCGGTGCTGGAATCGGTCAGCGCCGGCGTCATCTCGGTCGATCCGATGGGCGTAGTGCGGCTGATGAACAGCACCGCGCAGCGGCTGCTGCAAACCGAGGTCGCGCACTGCCTGGGCTGCACGCTTTCCGACATCGCGCCGCCCTTTGCCCGGCTGGTGGGCGAGGGGACCGAAAAGGCGGTGATCCAGTATTCGCGCGAGAACGATCTGCTCACCCTGGCGGTCCGCGTGGTACGCGAGCCCTATGGCATCGTCATCACCTTCGAGGACATTACCCAGCAGCTGGTCGACCAGCGCCAGGCAGCTTGGTCGGATGTCGCGCGCAGGATCGCGCACGAGATCAAGAACCCGCTGACCCCGATCCAGCTCGCCGCCGAACGGCTCAAGCGCCGCTATGCCAGCAAGGTGAGCGAGGACGATGCGACCTTCGGCCAGCTGACCGACACCATAGTCCGTCAGGTCGGCGACCTGCGCAACATGGTCGACGAGTTCTCGTCCTTCGCGCGCATGCCCAAGCCGGTGTTCCGCGAGGAGAATTTCTTCGACCTCGTTCGCCAGGCGATCTTCCTGCAGGAGGTCGCGCACCCGGCGATCCGCTTCGCCGCGGAAGGCGCGCACGAGGGCAGCGATCTGTGCTGCGACCGTCGTCAGATCGGCCAGGCCGTCACCAACATCCTGAAGAACGCCGTCGAGGCGATCGAGGCGCGGCAGCAGATCGAGCAGGACTATTCGGGCGCCGTCACCGCAACCGTGTTCCGTCAGGAACCGTATCTCGTGCTCACGCTCGACGATAACGGCATCGGCCTGCCCGCAGACCGGGACCGTATTGTCGAACCCTATATGACGACGCGGGAAAAGGGCACGGGCCTGGGCCTCGCTATCGTCAAGAAGATCGTCGAGGAGCATTATGGCGAACTGTCGTTCGAACCCAATGATCAGGGCGGCACGCGGGTGACGATCCGCATGGATACGGTACTGCTCCAGGCCGGCGCGCTGCAGGATCCTGCTTCGGACGATCAGCGTTCCGGCACCGAAAAGATGACCACCATGACTTCGCGACCGGCCCGGGCCCGGGCCGAGCTGAGCCCGACCGCGCAGGACAAGGAAAGCAATTGAACATGCCCCTGGAAATTCTCATCGTCGATGACGAGCGCGACATCCGCGAGCTGGTCTCTGGCGTGCTGGAGGACGAAGGCTATCTCTGCCGTACCGCTGGCGGCAGCGACGAGGCGCTGGCCGCGATCGATGAGCGCCGCCCTTCGCTGGTGCTGCTCGATGTCTGGCTCAAGGGCAGCAAGCTCGACGGGCTCGAACTGCTCGACGAGATCAAGGCGCGCGACGCGGATCTGCCGGTGATCATCTTTTCCGGCCATGGCAATATCGACACGGCGGTGTCCGCCATTTCGCGCGGGGCGATGGACTTTATCGAAAAGCCGTTCGAGGCCGAGCGGCTCATCCACATGGTCTCGCGCGGCACCGAGACCGCAAGGCTGCGCCGCGAGAATGCGCAGCTGCGCGAGAAGCTGGGCATCTCGGACGAGCTGACCGGCAATTCGAGCGCGATCAACACCGTGCGCGCCACACTCAAGCGCGTTGCCAATAGCGGCAGTCGCCTTTTGATTACTGGCCCGGCGGGCGTCGGCAAGGAGGTAGCCGCGCGGCTGCTGCACAGCTGGAGCGCGCGTTCGTCGGGCCCGTTCATCACGGTCAACTCGGCGCGGATGACCCCCGACCGGTTCGAGCAGGAGCTGTTCGGCGAGGAGGACCAGGGCAAGCTCGCCACGCCCGGTCTGCTCGAGCGCGCGCATGGCGGCACGCTGTTTCTCGACGAGGTCGCGGACATGCCCGAGTCCACCCAGGCCAAGATCCTGCGCGTGCTGACCGATCAGAGCTTTTCGCGCGTCGGTTCGACGCGGCCGATCAAGGTCGATGTGCGCTTCGTCTCTGCCACCTCGCGCAATCTGGAGAACGAGATTGCCGAAGGGCGTTTTCGCGAGGACCTGTTCTATCGGCTCAATGTAGTGCCGGTGGAAATCCCGGCGCTGACCGACCGCCGCGACGACATTCCCGCGCTGGTCGAACATTATGTCGCCCGCTTTGCCAGCGAGCACGGGATCACCCCGCCCGAGACGAGCAGCGAGGCGATGGCGGCGCTGCAGAGCTATAACTGGCCGGGCAATGTGCGCCAGCTGCGCAACGTCATCGAGCGGACGATCATTCTGGCGCCGCGCGGACGGCTGGCGCGGATCGATGTCGACATGCTGCCGCCCGAGCTGGTGCAGGGCGACGGCGGCCGCGCTGCCGGGATTTCCAGCCTGATGGGGGTGCCGCTGCGCGAGGCGCGCGAGAGCTTCGAGCGCGAATATCTCAAGATCCAGATCCGGCGGTTCTCGGGCAACATCTCGAAGACGGCCGAGTTCATTGGCATGGAGCGATCGGCGTTGCACCGCAAGCTCAAGCTCCTGGGGCTGCACGACCGCTAGAATCCGCGCGAGAAACCGCAAATAGCCGCAAACAGGCCATTGGCGCATTGCAGCATACGCACTATGTATATCGGGCGTCCTCCAAGCGCAGCCGGGTCGGGATGTGTCGCACCGGCTTTTCATAAACTGTGGTGCAACGTCGCCACCAAGACCGGGGGTCAAAAATGACCGAAAAGGCTCAGAACATTCAGGATGTTTTCCTCAACTCCCTGAGAAAATCGAAAATTCCCGTGACCATGTTCCTAGTCAAGGGCGTGAAACTGCAGGGCATCGTCACCTGGTTCGACAATTTCTCGGTGATGCTCCGCCGCGACGGCCAATCGCAGCTGGTCTACAAGCATGCGATTTCCACCGTGATGCCGGCCCAGCCGATTGACCTGGGCATGTTTGCCGGGCTGATGGGTGCCAAGAGCGCGAAGAACCGCAACCTTCAGGAAGTGTTCCTGCGCACCGTGCAGGAAACAGGCGTTCCGGTAACCATGTTCCTGATTAACGGCGTGATGCTGCAGGGCAAGGTCGCCGCCTATGACCTGTTCTGCATGCTGCTGGAACGCGAAGGCATGGCGCAGCTGGCCTACAAGCATGCGGTTTCGACCGTGCAGCCCAATGCGCCGATCGACCTGACCGGCGACTGGGGCGATGCCGAAGGCGATGATGACTGACCTCGTGGACTGCGGGGCGGACAAGGATAGATTTGACATTTGACCGACCCGCAGACCCTTGAATTCGCGCGCGGTGCCCGCGCCGTGATTGCCTATCCCGATCTTGGCCGCCGCGGCTCCGTGGATGCTGACGCTCGTCTGGACGAGGCGAGGGGGCTGGCGCTCGCCATCGGCATCCAGGTGTGCGCCGCTCATGCCTTCCGCATCCGCACCGCCCGGCCCGCCACGCTGTTCGGCGGCGGTCAGGTCGAGATCATCGCGCACAGCCTGGAGGACGAGAAGGCCGAACTGCTGATCGTCGATGGAAGCCTGTCCGCGATCCAGCAGCGCAATCTGGAGGAACGGCTCAAGGTCAAGGTCATCGACCGCACCGGCCTGATCCTCGAAATCTTCGGCGAGCGCGCCGCGACGGCCGAAGGCCGCTTGCAGGTCGAACTGGCGCATCTGGATTATCAGGCAGGGCGGCTGGTGCGCAGCTGGACCCATCTCGAGCGCCAGCGCGGCGGTTTCGGCTTTCTCGGCGGCCCCGGCGAAACGCAGATCGAGGCTGACCGCCGGATGATCCGCGACCGGATGGCCAAGCTGCGCCGCGAACTCGAACAGGTCAAGCGCACGCGCGGGCTGCATCGCGAACGGCGACAAAAGGCGCCCTGGCCGGTCGTCGCGCTGGTCGGCTATACCAATGCGGGCAAATCGACGTTGTTCAACCGGCTGACCAATGCCGGCGTGATGGCCGAAGATCTGCTGTTCGCGACGCTCGATCCGACGATGCGCGCGATCCGGCTCGACGGGGTCGAGAAGGTTATCCTGTCCGATACCGTGGGCTTCGTCTCGGACCTTCCGACCGAGCTGGTCGCTGCCTTCCGCGCGACGCTCGAAGAGGTGCTCTCGGCCGATCTCATCATCCATGTCCGCGACATGTCGCATCCCGAGGCAGGCATGCAGGCGCAGTCGGTCGAGACGATCCTCGCCGATCTCGGAATGGAACTCGATCCGGTGCTGGCGGGCGAGGGGCTTGCCGTGCCGCTGATCGAGGCATGGAACAAATGGGATGTCCTGGACGAGGAAACCCGCGACCGGCTGATCGCCACCGCGCCGCGCGACCGAACGGTCTGCCCGATGTCGGCGCTGACCGGTGAAGGCGTTTCCGAACTGCTGCGCGCAGCATCGCAGGCGCTGGTCATCGGTCACCGTGTGCACGACGTGACCTTGCCGCGCCATGACGGCCAACGTATCGCCTGGCTGCACCAGCATGGCGAGGTACTCGACAGCCGCGAGCAGGGGGATGATCTGGCGCTTTCAGTGCGCCTGTCGGACAAGGACTGGGGGCGATTCCAGGCGCTATAGCTTGTTCTCGCCCTGCTTGGCGCGCTGCCACACGGCTTCCTTGTCATCGAGCGAAAGCTCGGCAAAGCCGTCGCCAGCGATCGCTTCCATCGCGCGGAAGCGGCGTTCGAACTTGGCGTTGGCGGCGCGCAGCGCATCCTCGGCGCTGACGCCCATGTGGCGGACCGCATTGACCGCAGCGAACAACAGGTCTCCGGCTTCCTCGGTCCTGTCGGCCTCGGTCTCGGCATCGAGCAGTTCCTCG
The DNA here is from genome assembly GCF_059803595.1 of Blastomonas sp. 34TW. Lineage (NCBI taxonomy): Bacteria > Pseudomonadati > Pseudomonadota > Alphaproteobacteria > Sphingomonadales > Blastomonadaceae > Blastomonas > Blastomonas sp. 34TW. The sequence continues at coordinate 23,768 of NZ_JAPFGW010000013.1, read as the reverse complement.
ATCTCCTCGCCGATCTTCTCGATCGCACCCATGACATCGGGCCAGTCGAACCCGGTGCGCGCGGCGCGCTTCTGCAGCTTCTGCGCGCGCATCAATGCGGGCAGCGCCAGCGCGACGCCATCCATCGCGCTCTCCGCACCGCCTCTGCTGCGCTCCTCGGCCTTGATCGCTTCCCAGTCCCAGTTCTCGACCGACTGGTCTGCGAAGATGTGCGGATGCCGCCGCACCATCTTGTCGCTGATCGAGGCGATCACATCGGCGACCGAGAAATGCCCGGCTTCCTCGGCCATGCGGCTGTGGAACACGACCTGCAGCAGCAGATCGCCAAGCTCGTCCTTGAGCGCGGCCATATCGGCGCGCGCGATGGCATCGGAAACCTCATAGGCTTCCTCGATCGTGTACGGCGCAATCGTCTCGAACGTCTGCTCGATATCCCAGGGACAACCGTGCTCCTTGTCGCGCAGCCGCGCCATGATCGCCACCAACCGGTCGAGAGGCACCGACGATTGGGGGGAAGCGCTGGACGGAACGGTCTGGTCGGTCATGAGCATAAGTCCGATAATATATATTATGTTAAATTAACTGGCATTCAGTGGCTGTGCTGGCGCGGCACCAATATCATGCTGCTCCCCTCGACGCGCCAGCTTTCCAGCTCCGACAGAAAGTTCATGCCGAGCAGATTGGTCTCGCCGAGCCCGTCCGAAATCAGCACGTCATGACCGCGCATCGCCAGCGACCCGACGCGCAGGTCCGCGATTGTCGCGCGGTCCGCCTCGACCATGCCGTTGGCGGTATCGATCACGGTCTTGAGGCCCAAACCGCTCGGTGCGACCCCGGCAGCCTGGGCCGCCTCGGCCGAGATCGCGGTGAACGTCGCGCCGCTATCGACCATGAACCGCATAGGACGCCCGTTGACTTCGGCGCTAACCCAGAAATGGCCGTCCTCGCTCTTGCGCAAGGTCATTGGCTCGCCCGTGATCTCCGGTTCGCTGGCGAGCCCCAGCTCGCCGGTGATGCGCTGCCAGATCAGCTTCATTTCGGGGCGAAAGCTCACCAACAAAAAGATCAGCGCGAAAATGCCGATCCAGGCCAAGGCCATCTTGATCGTCTGGCCGATGGGCAGCGCTCGCGAGATCAGCGCGCTGCCGACCAGGACCAGCAGCATCAGGCTGTAGACCAGGCTGGCGGTATCGCCCTCGCTCATGCCGCGATCCGGGCCAGATCGACGACCAGCCCGTCAAAACCTGGCTCGACGCCTTCGGGCAGCTCCAGGCAGAGCGCGGCATAATCCAGCGTCTTGTCCATATGCGTCAGCACCGTGTGCCGCGCGCCGCATCGCTCCGCCAGGTCAAGCGCCATCGGCAGGCTGGCATGCGTCGGGTGCTTTTCGTGCCGCAGGCAATCGGTGATCAGCAGATCGCAACCGGTATAGAGCGCAACCATCTCGTCGGTGACATGGCTGAAATCGGTGGCATAGACGATCGACTGATCGTGCAGGTCGAAGCGCAGCCCGGTCGACAGCACCGGTCCGTGCGGCTGATCGACCGTGCGCACGGTCAGCCCGCAGATCGCCTGTTCGTCGCCGAGTGCGGCTGCCGAAACGGTGGCAGGATAACCGTCACCTCCTTCGAAAACATAGTCGAAACGGGTGACAAGGCTCTGCAGCGTATAGTCTTTGGCAAAGCCCGCGATCGGCTGGCGCGTGCGGTGAAACAGCGCGCGCAGATCGTCGATCCCGTGCGTATGATCGGCATGATCATGCGTCCAGATGACCGCATCGAGCGCGCCTATATGTTCGCGCAGCAGCTGGTGACGAAGATCGGGCGACGTATCGACCAGGATGCGCTGGCCATCATGCTCGATGATGATCGAGACACGCGACCGGCAATTGCGCGGATTGGACGGGTCGCAGGCACCCCAGTCATTGCCGATGCGCGGCACTCCGCCCGAGGTACCGCAGCCGAGCAGGATCGCCTTCACGGACGCGCCCGGCTGAACAGCGCATAGAAATTGCGCGAGGTGTTCTCGCACAGATGCTCATAGCTCTCGCCGCGCAGCTCCGCGAGGAAGCGGGCGGTGTCGGCGACAAAGGCCGGCTCGCCCTGCTTGCCGCGGTGCGGAACGGGCGCCAGGAACGGTGCGTCGGTTTCCACCAGCAACCGGTCTGCAGGAATGTCCTTAGCAACGGCAGCCAAATCCTTGGCATTCTTGAACGTGACAATGCCCGAGATCGAGATCGACAAGCCCATGGCGAGCACCTTGGCGGCAAAATCGGCGCTGGCGGTGAAGCAGTGGATCAGGGCGGGGAAGGCCCCCTTCCCCATTTCCTCAGCCAGGATCGCTGCCGTATCGTCCTCGGCATCGCGGGTATGGATGATCAGCGGCAGGCCGGTCTGGCGCGATGCGGCGATATGCGCGCGGAAACAGCGGCGCTGCTCGTCGCGATCGGATTTGTCGTAATAATAATCGAGCCCGGTCTCCCCGATCCCGATCACGCGCTCATCGCTCGCTGCGCGTTCCACCAGACGGGCCGTGTCCATGTCAGGATGCGCGTCAGCCTCGTGCGGATGGATGCCGATACTCGCCCAGACATCGGCCTCGCGATGCGCGGTGGCGGTCACGTCATTCCATTCGCTGGCGCGGGTCGAGATGTTGAGCATGGCCGTGACACCAGAGGCGCGCGCACGTTCGAGCAGCACCGCCTGCTGCTCGGCCATGCCCTTGTAATTGAGGTGGCAGTGCGAATCGACGAGCATCAGGCGGCGTCTTCCGCCGGCAGTTCGATGCGCGGGAACAGCGGCTTGGGCGTAGCGATCGCGAAATCGCTTTCGGCGAGCGACGAGTACCAGTGCGTGCCCATGCCAGCGATGCTGCGCGCGTCATCGGGCACGCCCATATGATCGAGCAGTGCCTTGGCGCTGCCGGGGATCACCGGCGAAATCGCGATCGCAAGCTGTGCGATGGCAATATAGAGCGTCGCGAGAACGGTCTGCATGCGTTCCGGATCGGTCTTCTTCAGCGCCCAGGGGGCCTGTTCGTCGACATAGGCATTGCACGCGAACACCGCGCGCATCCACGCTTCCAGCCCCTGCGACAGTGCCAGCTCGCCGAACGCTCTGGGCAGATCACGCTGGAGCGCCTCTTCCAGCGTCGCGAACAGTGCCATGTCCGCGGGCGAGTGACCGTGCACCGCCGGAAGGGCGCCATCGAGATTCTTGGCGATGAAGCTCAAGATCCGCTGTGCGAGATTGCCGAAGCTGTTGGCAAGATCGGCATTGGCGCGCTGCGCGATGGCCTCGGGCGAATAGCTGCCATCCTGGCCGAAGCTGACTTCGCGCAGCAGGAAGTAGCGCAGCTGATCGACCCCGAACGCGTCGGCCAATGCCATCGGATCGACGACATTGCCGAGAGATTTCGACATCTTCTCGCCCTTGTTGAGCAGAAAGCCATGACCGAATACCTGCTTGGGCACCGCAATCCCGGCGCTCATCAGGAAGGCGGGCCAATAGACCGCGTGGAAGCGCACGATATCCTTGCCGATCAGGTGCAGGTCCGCCGGCCAGTATTTCATCAGCGGATTGCCCGCATCGGGATAACCAAGCCCGGTCAGATAATTGGTCAGCGCATCGACCCATACGTACATGACATGCCCGTCGCTGCCCGGCACCTTGACGCCCCAGTCGAAGCTGGTGCGCGAAACCGAGAGCGGGCGCAGGCCCGATTTGACGAAGCTGACGATCTCGTTGCGGCGGCTGTCGGGCTGGAGGAATTCGGGATGCTCCTCGTACAGCGCGAGCAGCTTGTCCTGATAGGCATCGAGCCGGAAGAACCAGCTTTCCTCGACCGTCCATTCGACCGGCGTGCCCTGCGGAGAGACCTTGCCCCCCTGCCCGTCATCGACCAGCTCGTCCTCGCCATAATAGGCCTCGTCGCGGACCGAATACCAGCCTTCGTAGCGGTCGAGATACAGGTCGCCATTGGCCTCCATCGCCTGCCAGATCGCCTGGCTGGCGCGATGATGATCGTCCTCAGACGTCTGAATGAAGCGATCATAGCTGACGTCAAGTCTGTCGCACATCTGCTTGAAATATTGCGACATCTCGTCCGCCAGAGCACGTGGCGTGGTGTCCAGCTCACGCGCCTTTTGCAGCATCTTGAGGCCGTGCACGTCGGTGCCGGTCTGGAAGCGCACGTCGCGCCCCATCAGCCGCTGAAAGCGCGCGATAACGTCTGCGGCGATCGCCTCATAGGCATGGCCGATATGCGGGCGACCGTTGGGATAGCTGATCGCGGTGGTGATATAATAAGGTTCGCCCATGGCGGTGTTGTCTGCCGTTTCTTGTGAGGTTGGCGGGTTATGAGCGCCTATCTAGGCGGGGCCAGCCGTGCCAGCAAGCTGCCAATTTGGAACGCCACCGCCGAGGCATCGAGATTGAGCACCACCGCGCGCGAGGCGAGCGCGCCGATCTCCTGCCAGGCCGCGATCGCGCCCGGCAGCCGCTCGTCGCGCAGATCGCGAATGCGCCGGGCCGCGAAGCGCGGCGCATAGGCGAGCAGCGCCTGAAACCGGTCGCGATTGGCCTTGTTCGCCACCAGCGTGCCCAGTGCCAGCCGCGCCCGATGCGTGCCGTCGCCATGATCGGCAATCTCGCTGAGCAGCGCGTCTATCTTCGCCATGTCGAGCCCGGCAAAGCTCAGCGCCTGCCCCGGCGCGCCCTGGCCCAGCCGCACCAGCGCCGCAATCTCGCTCTCGGGCAATTCGGGCCGCGCGGCGCGCAACGCATCGGCCATTTCGGCATCGTCGAGCGCGGGAAAGTCGAGCACCAGGCAGCGTGAACGGATCGTCGGCAGCAAGCGACCCGGATTGTGCGCGATCAGCAGGAAGACCGTGTCCGCAGGCGGCTCCTCCAGGCTCTTGAGCAGCGCATTGGCCGCGTTGCGCTCCATCAGGTCGGCGGAGTCGAAGATGATCACGCGGCGGTCGGCCAGACTGGGGCGGACGGTGAGCCGCTTCTGCAAGGACCGGATCTGGTCGACCTTGATGTTGCGCGCGGTCTCGAACGGCTTGCCGTCCTCGGCCTTGCGCGCCTCCTTGTCATCCTTGGGTCCCAGTGTGATGTAATGGCAGTCAGGGTGCTTGTCCTGCAGCAGCAGTCGCCCCGACGGGCTATCCATATCGCCATCAAAATGGTCGACCCGATGATCGGGCGAGCGCGTCAGCAGATGCGCGGCGGCTGCGAGCGCGAAGCTGCGCTTGCCGATCCCTTCGGGCCCGGCGAGCAGCCAGCCATGGTGCAGCCGCCGCGCCTGAAACGCGCGCAGCAGCGTCGTTTCCGGCTCGGCATGGCCTTTCCAATGTGCGGTAGACGCCTTCATGACGTCATGCCATCAGCGGCTGCAGGGCGGCGACGATGCGCGCATGCACCTGCTCGCTCGGACCGCTGGCGTCGATGATGCGAAACCGTTGCGGCTCGGCCTCGGCAAAGCTGCGGAAAGCTGCAACGACCCTGGCATGATATGCGGCATCGCGCCCACCGATCCGGTCGCTGTTCGCGCCGTCACGGGCCATGGCGCGCCGCGCGGCCTCTTCCGCAGGCAGTTCGAGCAGGATCGTGCAGTCGGGCAGATAGCCTTCCGACCCGAACCGGTGCAGCGAGAGGATCGCCTCGTCACCCAGGCCGCCCGCGACGCCCTGATAGGCACGGCTGCTATCGATGAACCGGTCGGAAATCACCCATCCCCCCGCCTCGACCGCCGGGCGGATCAGCCTTGCGACGTGGTCGGCGCGCGCTGCGGCAAAGAGCAAGGCTTCGCTCCGCGCGTTCCAGCGGTCCGCCCCGCCCTCTAGCAGCAGCTTGCGGATCGCCTCGGCGCTGTCGGTGCCGCCGGGTTCGCGCGTCAGCGTGATCTCGCGGCCCTCGCGCCTCACCCAATCGGCGAGCAGGCGAATCTGGGTGGACTTTCCCACCGCCTCGCCGCCTTCGATCGAGATGAAGCGCCCCCGCATCGCCGGTCAGGCGCCGAAGAAGGACAGGATACCGGCCCAGATGCGTCCGAAAAAGCCTGCCTCCTCGACCGCTTCACCCGCCACCAGCGGCATCACCTGGCGCTGCATGTCGGGGGCGGACACGATCAGGCTCGCGACCTGCTGGCCCTTGGCGATCGGCGCCTTGAGCGGGCCCTGATAGACGACCTTGAGCGAGACCTTGTCGGTATCCGCGGTGCGCGGCAGCGTCAGCGCCAGATCGCGCGGCGCGACGAGTGGCAATTCGCGCGCGCTGCCCTGCTGCACCGGTGCGGTATCGACGGTCTTGCCCTTGGTGAACAGCGGCACCGACTTCCACGCCTTGAAGCCCCAGTTCATGAAGCGGACCGATTCATCGACCCGCCCGTTGAAACTATCGAGACCTGCGACGACCATGACCAGACGGCGGCCATTCTGTTCAGCCGAGCCGGTAAAGCCATAGCCCGCCTCGTCGGTATGCCCGGTCTTCAGGCCATCGGCTCCGGCCACCTTGCCGAGCAGTGGATCGCGATTGGGCTGGGTGATGCCGTTCCAGGTGAAGCTGCCCTTCGAATAGAAGCGCTTGTACAGCTTGGGGTGATTGCGGATCGTCGCGGTGGCGAGCGTCGCCAGATCGCGCGCGGTCACCTGGGTCACCCCCTCATCGGGCCAGCCGTTGCTGTTGCCGAAGCGGCTGTTGGCAAGGCCGATTTCCTTCGCCTTCTTGTTCATCATGTCGACGAACGCCTCTTCGGACCCGGCAATGCCTTCGGCGAGCACGACACAGGCATCATTGCCCGACAGCGTGACGATGCCATCGAGCAGGTCGGCCACCGTGACCTTGCTGCCGACCGCCAGGAACATGCTCGACCCCTGGTTATTCCATTTCTTCCAGGTTTCGGCGGAGACCGGCAGTGTCTGGTCGAGCTTCAGCTCACCCTTCTTGATCAGGTCGAACGCGACATAGACCGTCATCATCTTGGCCATCGAGGCGGGCGGAATCTGCTTGTCGGCATCGCGGGAAAACAGCACCGCCCCCGACGACAGGTCGGTCATATAGGCGATGGGGGCTTCGGAGACATAAGAGGGGGCAGCAGCTGCCAGCGGCATCGCGAGCAGCGAAAACAAGGTAAGACCGAGAATCGGGGTTTTCATGCGTTATCCATGGTGTGCGTGTTGCAGGGACGCAGGCCTTTGACTGGCCCGTCTGTGTCAGCGACCGGAGTCCTGCTGAATCTGTACTCCCTGATAGCCTTTCCGCCTGGCCAGTGTAACCCCCTGCTGCGCGGCATTTGCATCAGGATAGGGTCCATAGCGGACACGAAACAGCTTGCCATCGGCGCTCGCGACGGTCTTGGCGCCGATCCGCTTCGCCAGTTCGTCAGCCCGCGCCTTGGAAGAGAAGGATGCGACCTGGACGAAATAGGAGCCGGCCGACGCCGCTGCTGGGGGCGCCGCACGCGCGGGGGCGAGCGTCGCGCGATTGTCGCCGGTGCTGTTCTCGGCCATCTGCGGCCGGCCGCCCCTGCCCCCATTTTCGCCTTCGACGATGAAGCGGTCGCCGCCTTGCATGCGGGGAGTCGGCGGCGGGAGTTTGGCCGCGGGTTTGGCGGCAGGCTTCGCCGCTGCTGCCGGGATAGGGGCGGCCGGAACAGGCTTGCCCTCAGGGCTGGGCTTGGCGTCTGCGTCTGCCACGGCCGCTGCCGGCGCGGCCTCTGCCGCCGGGATCGTCGCCAGATTGGCGGGCTTCGGCTTGCCGTCGAGCTTGCGGCGCAGCGGCACCAGTAGCGATTCGGGCGTATCCATTCGCGCCGCGACTTCCTGGCCCTGGCGCAGCCTCGCGCGCTCGGCCTCGGGCGGATTGACCCGTCGTACGCGCACCGCAAAGGAGCCCTGCCCCAGCACACCCAGCTGGCGCGCTGCGCCCTGCGACAGATCGAGCAGACGCTCGGGCGCCACGGGTCCGCGATCGTTGAGCCGGACCAGGATGGTCTTGCCGGTGTCGAGTGCGGTTACCTCGACATAGCTCGGCAGCGGCAATGTGCGATGCGCGCCGCTGATCGCTTCGGGATTGAACGTTTCGCCATTGGCGGTGCTGCGCCCGTTCAGCTCCTGCCCGTACCAGCTGGCATAGCCGGTTTCGTCATAATTGAAGGCGTCGGAAGGCGTGTAAGTGATGCCGCCGAGCTGATACGGCTCGCCCAGCTTCACCGGATAGTCGGTGACACCGCCTGCGATTTTGGGCGGCGCGGTCTCGAGGCTGCGCGTGACGGTGCTGCCCCCGCCGCAGCCGGTCAACGCGAGGCTAAGCCCTGCCCCGGCGATCATCCAGTTCCTCATCCCGCTTCCCCCTTTGCCCGGCCGCTCAATTGCGCACGCCGTCCGCCAGCAATCCTACCGACATCGCATAGTAATTGGAGCAATTATAATCGAGGATCGCCCGATGATTGCGCGTCAGAAGATAGCCCTGCGCATCGAGCCCCGGCGTGATCAGCAGCGAGGCCTTTATCCTGTCGTCGCCGGGCCACACGCCGCCGCGCGGCACCACGCCCAGCGCCTTCCATTCACGCAGCGTCTTCCATTCACTGTGCCGTTCGATGGCACGTGCACATTTTGTCACGGTCTCACGATTGGCAATGGCCGCCGGATTGATCGTGGAAGGAATCGAGACGGCAAAGCCCCAGGGTTCGCCGCGCTGCCAGCCGGCCGCGACCATGTAATTGGCGATCGAGGCAAAGGCATCCGCACGGCTCGACCAGATTTCCGCCTTGCCGTCGCCATCCCCGTCCTTTGCAAGCTTGAGATAGACCGAGGGCAGAAACTGCGGATAGCCGAAAGCACCGGCATAGCTGCCGCGCAGTACCGCGCGTGGCACGCCGAGATCGACCATCTTGAGCACCGCGATCAGCTCGCCCTCGAACAGGTCGCGCCTGCGCCCTTCATAAGCCAGCGTCGCCAGCGCGCGCGGCAGGTCGGTCTTGCCCAGCAGCGTGCCGTAGTTGGTCTCATGCCCGAAGATCGCGACCATGATCGAGGCCGGCACCCCGGTCTTCTGTTCGATCGCGACCAGCCGGGCAGCTTCGTCGGCATAGACCTGCTGGCCCTGGCGAATCTTCGCGGCGTTGATGCGCTTGGCCATTTCGGGACCGAATGAGGGGAAACTCTGCCCGGGGGGAGTCGGCGCGAAACGGCGATCGAGCGCGGCCACGCTTTCGTCGAAGCTCAGCGTCGGCAGCACAGCATCGATCGTCCGCTGCGACACGCCCTCGCGCCGCGCGCGGGTGGCGACACTGTCGAGATAGCGCCGGAAACCCTGGGTCTGTGCCGCCTGCGCCTCCGCGCCCGGCAAGGGCTGGACGATCTCGCGCTGCGCCGTGCTGGGACTGCCGCAGGCGAGCAGGGCGGCGGTGCTGATGACGGCGCATGCGCGCACGGCAGCCGTGTGTACGATATTGAATTTCATGCGATACTCCCAGGGGCGGTTGTGCCACCAAGCCGGTGCGGGGGAAAGGGCACAGATCATGCACCCATCCCGCCATGGCCACGCTTGACCGGCGCTCAACCACGCGCGCATGCCGCCAGCAAGTTTCGCTTTCCAGATTTTACCACCTCGGCTAACAACCGCGCCGCACACCGGGCCCGCACTGGCGCGCCCGGCGCTGCCCGTGGAAGAGTGTCCGAGTGGTTTAAGGAACCGGTCTTGAAAACCGGCGAGGGTGCAAGCTCTCCGTGGGTTCGAATCCCACCTCTTCCGCCATATCGTGTTTTGCGATCGTCCGCCGCCTTCCTTTAATCATTGTTTTTTTAGCGATTTGTCGTCGATTATCGACCGGCACCGTCCCTATCCATCCGTCCTTTGCCATCAGCTTTCGGGGGTAGATTGGTGTCGACTCAGAGCGTTTAGGGTATTGATGCTGACAGACAATGCCGCGCTAGCTGCAGCCGCTAGAGACCGGTCCTACAAGCTGTCTGATTCAGGCGGGCTCTATCTGTTTGTAACACCAAAAGGCGGGAAGAGTTGGCGTCTCAAATACCGGCATTTGTCCCACGCGAGGGGACGTGCGCCTCGTGATTCCGAGAGGGACGAGGGCCGGACACGTGCATTGAACGAAGTTTGCCTGCGGGGTAAGTTTTATGCCCATTGTCGCCACATTTCGCGCAAGACATCACCCGGCGCGAAATGCGAGCCGGTTTCGCCGCCCGCGCTGCACCAGTTGGCGAGGACGGTCGGCATTCTCCCCAATGGCGCTTGCTAATCGCCTGGCAAGCGGCGCCTCCGACGAGCAGATCAGTCCCGTCGACGCTGTCAGGGTTTAACGGACTTGAGCTCCATATCCAGCTTGCCGAGTATCCAGCGATACTGCCAGATTTCCCCGTTCCATTCGAAATTGTTGCAGCTTGAAAAGCTGTTGCCCGAACCGCGATCGGCGATCTGCAGCCGGGCCCCGAAACGTCCTTTCGTCGCCGCTTCGCTTTCCCGGCGGGTGTAGATCACGCCGGTGACCAGCAAATCATCCGGCGGGGTGCCTTTGCGATGGCCGCAAAAGGATTGTCTGCCCCCTGTTTCCATGAACGCGGGCTGGAGGACCTTGTATTTCAGCTGGAACGAGAAGTTCGCTGCATGACCGAGAAAGCCGGGCTTGCCCTGCCATGCAAAACTTTCCGTGAGCGGGGCCTGGAAGACAGGGTTGGGGGTCTTCCACGCCTTGTAGGCAACGATGACGTTCCCCTTCGTGAAAAAGGCCTCGATCTGCCTGCTGAGCGCCAGATATTCATTGTTCCAGTCATCGAAGTCAGCCTTGGCATCCTTGAGGAACTGGCCATGCTCGGGCGAACCGTCGATCACGTAGGGCTGATCGAAGAACGCGATCTGGCGACCGCGAACAGGAGCGAATTCGGGCCGACACTCCACCCGCCAGTCATCGACCTGTTCGCGGAAAGAACATTCTGCTGTGAAGGGGGTCGGCGAACCAGCCTCGGCGACCTTGCCTATCACCCTGGTGCGATGACGGTTGAAGAAGAAGCCCGTGCCCTCCTGCGGAATGCCCGCTCCGGCAAGCTGGGCGGCGATCTGATCGAAGTCGAGTTCATCGAAAAGATCAGCTCTCAGCGCCAGATTGCCGGCGCAGCTTGTACGGCCCATCCCAGCCTGGCCTTCCGCCTCGAAGTTCTTGCAGGAAATATCCGACACCGAATAATCGGGCACCGACGCCTCGACTGCCATCTGCACATCGTCGACCGGAGGGCCGGGAGCATTGCAGCCTAAGACCAGTAGGCCGAGGGACGTGGGCGCAACATTACGAGCAAGTCTGTATCGGCGCATGATGAACTGCCTCGGATGTGATCAAGGGTTGGCGCGGGGTCACGAACAATTGAGCACCACTTGCCCCTTGCTGTAGCTTTCCAGCGTGGCGCTGACGACGCGCTGTTCGCCGCTGCGGATTGTCGGGCCGGCAAAACGGCAGATGATCGTGGTGGGCGAGGCAATGTTCTGGGTCACGTTCATCCAGTCGCCCCAGTTGAAGTTGCGCTGCATCCGTTCATTCGATCGCTGCACATCCGATGCGGTCATGCGCATCGTGGCAATGTACTTGCCGTTGTTGAAGGCGATGCTGGATGGCTTGAACCGCACCTGTGCGCCGCGTGCGAAGAAATCGATCGCGCGGGCCTCGTCGCACAGGAACATGTCGCCGATATTGTCGATAACACCGGACCAGCGGGCGAACTGGCAGTTGGGATTGTTGCTCTTGACGCTTCCCGCTGCCTGTTGCGGCGGGGCTTGCGCGGCGCTGGCGGCAGCTGCATTGCGCGCGGCTTCGCGGCGCTGTTCCTCTGCGACACGCGCGAGGCGGGCCGTTTCGGCTGCGGCGATGAAGTCGCGCCGGTTGCGGTCGAGCAGGCTATCACCCTTGGCGAACCCTTGCGAGGTCTTCGCCACAAGCCGCCCGCCCTCGATCCGGTAGAGGACATAAGGCAGAGTGGCCGACTTGGCTCGGTCGCGAGCCTCTGACGACACAATCACGAGATTGCCGGACAGATCTTCGAAGGCAGACATCGCCCCGCCGCTGACCGCAGCAATGTCGCCCACCGCGACACCCTTCCAGATCAATTGGTACAGGCCGGGCCGGTCTTCTGAAATCAGCCAGTTTTCCGCCACGATGGCATCATGCCCCGGAGCGATGACCGCGCCCAGGCAGCGGGCCCGCGGCCGGGACAGCTTTTTGACCACCGCATTCTGCTCCTTGCTGCACGTCGTGGTATCAGCAAGCAGTCTGAGCGGCTCTGCGAACCGCAGGCTGCCCTTCACGGGCGTTCCCGACAGATCGTGATCGCGCAGAAAACCCTCTCTTGCCGGCACTGCGGCAACCGTCGGCGGCGGGGCCGCCAGCTCGGATGCAAGATTGCCGTCCCAGACAAACCCGCCGGTCGCTGTCTGCAGCCAGCGGCTCTTGCCATCGGTACCGGGCACCCATGCGCCCTCGATGATCGTGCCCGCCGGCAGGGTCCGCAGAATCGTGGATTCGGTTGCTGTCGGCTTGTTGCGTTCGCGCGCGGCCGAAGTGACGCGGACGCTGACCAGCGGGCCTGCCCGACCAGTGCCGCCCGCCTGACGGGGCGCAACAATCTTGAGATAGGGATCGGTCCAGTCGCGCAGAAACTCCGTCGACGAGCGCCGGTCGCCCGGACCGTAGATGTTCAGCCAGTCAGGGCTGAAGCGGCTGGAAAAGTGGCGCAGCTCGAAATGCAGGTGGCAACCTTGCGCGGCCCCGGTCTCTCCGACCCGGCCGATCTGCTCGGCCTTGGCCACCTTGTCGTTGATCGCCAGCGGTCGGCCGTCCGAACGCTGCGGAGCCTCGTTGAGGTGGAAATAGGACGAGAACGTCCGCTTGCCGAGCTGGTTCACAATCCCGTGATCGATGATCAGCATGAACCCGAGACTCTTGAAATTCCGGTCTTTCTTGCTGTCGATCAGATCGATGACGACACCCTCGCGCCAAGCAAGCACCCCGGAGGTCTTGCATGGGGCGGGGATGTCGACACCGGCATGGGTGCGGTCGCCTTCGGAAGGATAGGTGCCGTGCGCATAGACCCCGATCCGGCCGTTCGGAACGATGTCCGTGGCTTGCAGCAACTGGTCGCTCTGGGCCGCACCCGGAGCAGCAGCGATGACGACGCCGCCGCCGAGCAACGCCAACGGGTAAATCTTGCGCAGCATCGGTATCTCCTGCCCCACGAAAGCGGACCGCAACCTCAATCGGTAACGGGTTGCGAGGATACGCCGACGATGATCGCCGACAGGTGCATGGCGGTGGGGATCAGCGGAATCCAGTTGAGACCCGGCACCATGTCGAACACGGCTGCCAGAACCGGAAACGTCACCAGCCAGCTTTTGCCGACCACCGCGCCGCGCAACCAGGTGATCAGCACCATGCCGCCGAGGCAGGCCAGATGCGCGAACATCAGGATATTGAACCCGTTACCGCCGCCCGCAGCCGCATCGGCAGCGGCAAGGCCCGCATTCACCACGGCCGAGTTCGAACCGAAATAGGGCAGCACGTAGGTCGGGAACATCAGCAGCAGGTAGAGAATGACAAAAGACGGCCCGGCGGCGACATATTTCTTGATCTGGTCCACGCGATGATCCCCTTCACTATTGTTTCGCAGTTGAGGGCGAACGCGCGACACAGTCCGCTTTATGAAAAAGCCAAAGCACTGGCAGTCCACCCTCCGACGCCGGTCTGGAAAGACTCGGCGAAACAGGTATAACTTGGGCTTGAAGGCGCTTTTCTCAATTTTGTCGAAAAAACCGAGAAAGCGGCATGTTGCAGAGCAAACCTAACTCGTGAAGAAGTGGTTTCTGCAAGCAAGGGGGCTGAGTTGCGATTTTTTGTCGATACGGGTCAGGTGCGCCTGCTGTTCAAGGAGCAGTTCGGCGGGATCGAGAATTTCGTCGAGGAATGGGCCGCGCGCCAGAACGGGGGGGAGCCGGGTCTGCAATCGCGCAGCGTGAAGACAGTCTACAAATGGCTCGCTGATGGCATGCCCAAGAACGAGAATGCCTTCTTCGCATTCTTTGGCGCGCTGGATGCCGATCCGATCGCACTGATCGACTTCGAGCGTAGCAGCGTTGCCCGGCACTTAGGGCGCTTCCGGCAGGCGATAATGCTGGCCGGCCTAAACGTCGGCGGCTTCCGCTCGCTCACCCGGCTGATGCGTCCGGCGCAGCACTGGCCCGACAATCAGCTGACGCAGCAGCATTACGGCAAGGGATGGTCGGCCCAGGAATTCGAACACGATGCGCAAGCGGTGATCAATTCCTATGTCACCTTCCGACTGGGCGGACTTGACGACGAGCATCGTCGCTGGCCACGCGCCTATCACATCGCCTATCGCCGCAAGTCCAACGCAGACGGCCTTTGGCGACCGTTCGGTTCGATCATCTCGCGGTCGTCGGAGATAATCCTCGTACACGAGAACGGCGCTGTGCAGGTAGCCAAACCAAGTTCCGCGCGGCTTCCCATCGAATTCAAGACATTCTTCGGACCCAGCGCGGCCGAGTTCCGGATCGCGAGCCTGCACCCGTTCGCGGCGCAGCTCGATCTTGTGGATGATTCCGGTGTCGAGCTGGTTTTCGCCGGATGACCACAGGTGAACCGGACAGCGCGCGGCGTTGGCGTGCGGCGCTTTATGGCAGCGGCGATCTTGGCTTCAATTTCTATTGGACCACGGTCAGTCTCTACATCTTGTACTATTACACCGATGTCCTCGGGATTTCGGCGAGTGCCGCAGGCCTCGTGTTTCTGGCTGCCATGCTGTGGGATGCCGTCACCGATCCGCTGATGGGCCTCATTGCCCAGCGAACCCGCACGCGGTGGGGCAGCTACCGGCCTTTCATCATTGGCGGCGCGATACCCTTGTGCTTGTCGCTGATGCTGCTCTTCCATGCCCCAGGTCTGCAAGGCACCGCGCTGATTGCCTATGCGCTCGCCATGCAGGTCCTGTTCCGCACGGCCTACACGATCGCCAACATCCCTTACAGCGCGCTGGCATCGAGCATCACGGACTCCTCGCTCGAGCGCAGCGCCTTGTCCGCCTGGCGCATCTCGCTCGCCACCATCGGCAGCGCCATCGTCGGTTATTCGACGTTGAAACTGGTGCCGCTGCTGGGCGCGGGCGATGAGGCCAGGGGGTTCTTTCTGACAGCAGCCATTTACGGCTGGCTTTCGCTGCCTTTCCTGCTGGGAGTCGGCTGTTTCGTGAGAGAGACAAGGCCACCCGAAGTGACGGCGCGCGTGTCGTTGCGCGAGACTTTCAAAGTGCTGCGCCGCAACAGGCCGTTCCTGATCGTGCTAGCCGCCACCATGTGCGCTACACTGGGCGGCGTCATCAGCAGCAAGACGCTCGTCTACTACTTCAAGTACACGCTCGGGAACGAGGCGGCCGTGGGTCTTGCCTTTGCCGCCAATTCGCTCACGATCCTGGTATCTGCGCCCTTGTGGGCCATGCTGACCATCCGCACGTCGAAACGGTTTGTATGGCGAACCGGTGCACTGTGTTCGATCACGGGTTCCCTGCTGCTCTTCATCAATCCATTCGAGACGGTATGGGTGGTGATCGCGCTCGTGACGGTTTCCGCCATAGGTGCGGCGGCCGGTTATCTGAGCTTCTGGTCGGCCTTGCCCGATACAGTGGAATATGGCGAGGTCCGATGTCGCAAACGCATCGAAGCGCCAACCTTTGGCATCATGAGCTTCGCGCAGAAGACCGCCTATGGGGTCGCTGTAGCGATGGCCGGACTGCTGCTCGATATGATCGGGTATCAGTCCAATGTGGAGCAGACCCCCGCGACGACGGGATATCTCAAGGCCATCATGACCCTTGTGCCTGCAGCCTTCATCGCGGTTGCGTACATCATCATCGGCACTTACCCCCTCGACGCGAAAAACCACGCAAGGCTTGTGACGATACTACGCAAACGGAGGGGACAGATACGCCAGCCCGGCAAGCGCGCACCGCGATCGTGATGCACCTTGGGCTGGCGGCAAGCTGTGGTTTGTTTCCGTGTCGTGTGTGGATGTTGGAGTCGCTTACTGGACCTCGAAAGGACCTTAAGCAATTAATTTAATGAGCTTTTTTTAGAGTTGCTTCCAAATTTACCCCCAATTGCGTCCCCCAAAATCGGCTAGCCATGTGATTTAGAGTGTGTTTGAGTCCAAAAGTGTGAATGATTTCTGTCACCGAATGACGGATGCCGAGTAAGGACCGGCAAGAAAGGGCCCCCCGATCTAGCCGTCGCCAACGGCAGCTGCCGACCCAGCTTCAGAAGTTCTTAGCGGCGAAAGTGGGGGACCGCTTCTGCCAAATCCTACCAATCGCAAAGCTCAAACCGATCGAATGAGGGGCGCATCGTCGGGAAACTAGGTTGTCTCGATCAGGGAAACGCTGCGCCCTCTGAGCCGGGATGGACCCGATGCAGGAAATGCCATCAATAGGCCGATCCGTCGATCCATTCCTCCAGCCGCAGGATGCGCGCCTCATAGGCAAAGGCGATGCAGGCGTGCCGCTTTTCCTTGCCGCCCATGCACTGGTTGCGGCTGGCGATGAAGGCGCGCTGTTCGGCGAGGAACTGGGTCCATACCGCTCGCGGGATCGCGGCCTTGGCACGCTCGTAGCTTTGCGCCATTTCGCGATCGAGGGTGGAAAGCTCGCCGCTTGCGCAGATCACCTTGTCGATCGTGCCGGGCTTGGCCTTGGCGCAGCTGAAGCTCGGCGACGTGATTTTCTCGGGGACCTCGGCTTGCGCGGCGAATGACGACGCAACGATGGCTGCAGCGCCCATGGCGAACGCAGCGGCATGGTTCTGGATTCCAAGGAAGGTCATTCTGTCTCATCTTCCGTGCTTTGCTCTGGTTGTGCGGGATTTTCCGGCTCTTGCAGTCCCGGTATGCGGAAGTGGATGAAGCCGTTGAGCGATTTGAAACTGTTCGACACCAGCAGATAGGAAATGCTGTAGTTCCCCGGCAAATTGGGCATCTCGGGAACACGGAAGCGGAACTGCCTGGCCTTGCCGGATCTGGAGGTATCGTCGGGCTCGGCGCTCACTTCGCTGTCGTCGGGAAGACGCAACGTGACGCTGAGCACCTCTGCGGGTTCGGCAAATGTCATCTCGATCTGCTGCGGGACGGCGTCCAGCACGCTGTCATTGGCCGGTGTCGACGCGACCAGCATCGCGCGGGCATCCCGCTTATCGGCAGCATAGGCTGGAGCTGCGCTCGCCAGCGCCGCAGCCAGGACGGCCCAGGTCAGAACAGCATGCATTACGGTTCCAGGATCGTGAAGGAGGAAAAGGCGGATACGGTGTCCATCGTGCCGTCCGAGCGGTTCACTTCGGCGACATAGTTTATGAAATACTGGCCCGGCACGACGATCGGCACCGGCAGGTCATAGCTGAACACCATGCCGGTCTGACCTTCGCCATTGTTGGCCACGACATCGAACAGCACCAGCTTGGTGCCATCCGGCGTCTCGACATCGACATGGCTGACGATCACGTCGGTATTGAAGGTGAGCTGCACCTGCGACACGGGCTCGGTTTCCATCCCGTCCTTCATGGGCAAGGCGAAAACCAGCTCGGGTGCGGGCTGCGCAGCCGCCGGAACGGCAAAAGGCATTGCGCAGGCCAGCATGGCGGCGGTGAAAATGCTTCGCGCCTTGATCATGGCAATTCTCCAGTTGAAAGGGGTGGGTGTGCGAAGCATCGCCCCGCACACCCTGGGGTGCGGCCTCCCGCGACGGGTCGCATGAACGCGGGAGGCCGTGGGCCTTGGGTCGGAACTGCCGTTCAGCAGCCGCCCTTTTTCTTCTTCTTGCCAAGCCCGCCGAGCAGCGAACCGAGTACCGCGCCGCCCTGGCCTGCGACCGCACCGCCCGCCGCCGCTCCGGCAGCCGAACCGCACGGGCTGGCCGAGCCACCCATGATCGCTCGGGCGCGCGCCTCGTCATCGGCGGCGGAAGTGTAGTCGCCGGGGCCGTCCATGCTCGCGGCCTGCGGCTTCGCGCCCTTGCCATTGGCGGCGTAATAGGCCTCGGCAGCGGGAGAGAGGCAGCATTTCATCGATTCCCAGTCGCCGCCGTTGAGCTGGCGATACAGGTAGACCTCGTTGAAATCCTTGCTGCCATGGCCATCGGCGTGGGCATAGGTAACGCCCGAAATGTCGCCGGTGCACCACACGCCCCATTCGTCCATCTCGTTCGCGGCGCAGGGCTTGCCCTTGCTCAGCCGGGTAGCGGGCGGATTGTCGAGCGTGGTATAGCAGGTCTTGAGGTCCTTGGCCGATGCCCAGCCCGTGGGGCAGCGCACATCGGGGGAAGGCTTGGTCAGCCGTGAAGCTTTGGAAAGGTTCGCTTCAGCCGACCAGCCCCGCGCTTCGGGCGCATTGGTGCACCAATAGCTGCTGACGCCTTCGGGGCGCATTCCGCTTGGGCAAGCATCGCTGACGCTGCCCTTCTTGTGGACCATCGGTGGCTTGCTGTTGTCAGCATAGCAGAGGTCGGCGCTTTTGCCCATCGTCGAACCCCTGGAATAGCCTCCCGGGCAGCTGCCATTGAATGCGGTGCCGATCTGCGCCGGTCCCGTCTGCGCCATCAGCGGCGCAGGGATGACGATGCCCGAGGTTGCGAGTGCGACCGCGCTGGCCGCAGCGAAAATCTTGCGAAACATGCGTGTGCGCCCCTCGATCACGGCTTCTTGGTGGAGCACCAGAGGCGGTAGACCTCGTAATACCCGTCCGCGCAGCTTTCCTTTTCCTTCTTGGCGTAGATCTTGGGGGCCAGCGTGCCCATCGGTTCGCACAGCGCGGTATCGCCATCAGGCGTGCGCCAGCCCGAGGGGCAGGCAACGGCGCGGGTGGGCTTTACCACCGTCTCGCGATTCTGGCCCTGCGCCTGCGCGGGCATATTGATCGCCGCGACCGCCATGGTGCCGATCAGCGCCAGATTGGCGAGCGACAGACCTGCGCTGACCAGCAGTTTCTTGCGGTTCTGGGACTTGGGCATCGTCTACTCCTGTTGCCGTGCATTTCACTGGCAACAGGGATAGAGGCGGCCGCTGCGACGCGGCATCCCATGGATGATGGCTCCCATATCATGGGATGCGATCGAGCTATTGTCCGCCTTCGATTGGCGCAAAGGTTACGAACAGCAGATCGAGATCGCGAGTCGGCTCGTAATCGGTCTTGATTACCTCGAACCGCGTCGGACTCACCTTTTTGATCCCGTCCATGCACAGGCTGACCAGGCGATCAGGCTCGCCCTTGTCGACCGTCAGACGGAACCGCTTGATCGGCCCTTTCCAGTTCGCTCCCGGAGCAAGCGCGTATCCGATCCAGTTCTCGATCGGGAAGACAAGCTCGTTCTCCTTGCCCGAAGGCAGATAGCGCTTGCGATCGAAACCGCGCAGGAACGCGTCATCGACGCAATATTTGGAGACATATTCGCTGTCCGGGTGAAGCCGTCCACTATCGCGCGAATCGCGTCCGAGGGCGCTGCCGACAGTGCCGCCCTGCATCGGCGAATAGCTATGCTCCACCGTGATCGGGACGCCGGGCGGGAATGTCTGGGTGCGCACGAAGCTGGTCGACACGGTCCAGGCAGGCCGCACATCGCCTTCGGTCACGAATTCGGTGGTGAGCAGCCCTTCGGCCACCAGCGCCGACTTGTCGTCAGCAGACAGCGCATTGAGCCGCGCGGCGAAGTCCGGGTCCTTCCAGTGCACCACCGGCCAGCCGAGTTCCTTCAGCCGCTTGTCGACATCCTTGCCGTTCACCTTGGCGATATCGATGCGCATCAGGCCAGCTGGCTTGCCATTGACCAGCGTCTTCATATCGATGAGGTCAAGATCGGGATAGGCAGCTTCGACCCATTCGGGATCAGCGCCTTCCAGCGGCACATCGGGCAGCGGAAACGCCACCAGCAGCGTGACGGGCTTATCGCCATGATTCGTATAGGTGTAGCGGACACGCACCTGATCGAGCGACAGAAACAGGTCCTCGCTGTCCATGCTGACCTGATCATTGGGTTCGAAGATCAGCCCGCCCATGGTGACATTGGCCTGGGTATCGTTGGCCGCCGCGGGCAGCGGAGCCAGCACCGCCAGCGTCATCGCCGACAGGGTTGCGCGTTTCATGTCTTCCTCCTCATTCGCCCAGCCAGGCAGAACGGTCGATCCATTCGCCAAGCCGCTCAATGCGCGATTCATAGGCAAAGGCGATGCACGGCTGGCGGTCCGCCTTGCGCTTCATGCACAGATTGCGGTTGGCGATGAATTCGCGCTGCTCGCGCAAAAGCTTGCTCTTCTCCACAGGCGGTGTCTGCAACTTGGCGCGCTCGTAATCCAGCCCCATCGTGCGGTCGAGGATCGATAGCTCGCGATCCTGGCAGATCACCAGATCGATGGTCCCTGCTCGGGCCTTGGCGCAATCGAAACTGGGTGCCACCTTGCGCGGCGGGATGGCCCTGACCTGCGCCTGGGCGGTGCCCACCAGCGCTAGCGCCGGCAGAGCCAGCAACGCCATCCGCATTTTTGAAAATCCATGCATGTTCATCATCCTCGATACTCGCTCGCGTCTGCGCGATGAGGGTAATGCCGCGCACCAGGAAAAGCAGTCGCGCATTCATGGTGCCATATCTGGTCAGTCCGGCGGTTTTGGCCTCTTTTCAGCCGCCTGGCTTTGCGGCAGGGCGAAATCATGCAGATGGATGGTATGTCGATAAGCGTTGCCGGGCTGCGGACAAGCGATAGAGCGCGGGGATATGGCATTCGGCTGATCGCGGCGATCGCCTTCGTCCAGATTCTGTTCTGGGGCCTGGCGCTGCTGATACGGCCACCGGTCATCGATCCGGTCTTCGAACAGAACCGGCTTACCGATATCCTGATGGTCGAGACCGATGGCAAGCGCAGCAGGGTCGAAGGCCGACCGAATTACTATCTGGGCCAGGGCCGCGTTACCCGCTTTGTTGCGCGTCCATTGATCGACCAGCCCGAACAGGGCCTCGTCGTGTTCGTGCCGCGCTACAATCGCTGGGCGAGTCTCTGGGTCAACGGTCAGGCCATTCCGATGGCAGATTCGCCGGCCTGGCGCGCGGGAAGGCTGGGCGGCAAATGGGTCGTGCCGCCAGGTTTTCTCAAGCCGGGCCGCAACAGCATCGCGGTAGAGGTTCGCCGCGAATGCTGCCGTGCGTTTCTGGGGTCGATCATTGCCGCACCTCCCGGCGCGATCGATATCGCGATTCGCCAGTGGAGGCTGCAAAGCCTGTTCCCTTCGGTGGGGTTGATGGTGGTCGGGCTTTTCGGGGCCGCGTCCTGTCTCATGGCAGCAGCCCGCTCGCCCTATCGCCAGGAAGCCTATGCCGCCGCCCTGGCTTTTGCCGGCATGGCGCTGGGTGGTCTGTGGCAGGTCGATATCCTCACGCCCTCGAGCGAGCCGATATATGGCGCAGCCGGGCAGATGACGCTGCTGGCAACTTTCGCCGGCCTGGTTGCGCTGGCCGACCGCTGGTTCCCTGGCGGACCACGCTATGACCGGGCGCTCGTCACCTGTTCAGCGATCTTCGCCTTCATCAACCTCGCGGCCGCGATCACGACCGATGGCATGCCGCTCGCCATCCGCAACCTCAACGAATTGCTGGTGGTGCTGTTTGCCAATATCGCCATCCTGTCCTGTGTGGTGCGCGGAGTCAGGGTCGAAGGACGAGCGTTGATCCCCGATGCCGCCGTTGTCATGCTCATACCCGCGATCAGCATCTCGGACCTGATCGGCAGTTTGCAGATCAGCCCGCTGTCACTCAATATCGCGCCCTTGGGCATTCTGGCGCTCGCGGTGCTGCTGCTGCTGGGAATCGTCCGCCGCGCGCGGATGCTCTCGCGCCGGCTCGAACATGCCAATGCGCTGCTGGATGCCCGGATCGCCAGCAAGGAAGCCGAGCTGGAGGCAACCGCAGCGCTGTTGCGCCAGCGCGAGGCGGAAGCTGCCGTGCAGGGCGAACGCAGCCGCATCATGCGCGATCTGCATGATGGCCTCGGCAGCCAGCTGATGTCGATCATGCTCTCCGCGCGCGTCGGCATCGCCGAACCAGCGGTCGTCGCCGAAGGTCTGCAATCTGTGATCGACGAGATGCGGCTGATGGTGGATTCGATGGATTCGGTCGGGGAGTCGCTGAGCGCGGCCCTCGCAACCTTCAAGGCGCGGGTACAGCCCCGGATCGAGACCACCGGCATCGCTTTCGACTGGCAGGAAGACCCCGCCATCGCAACGCTGTCCGATTTCGGACCGCGCGATGTTCTGCAGATTTTCCGCGTGCTGCAAGAGGCAGTCACCAACGCGCTCAAGCATGCCGAATGCAGCCGTATCGCAGTGAATGCGGTCGTATCGGACGGCCGGCTGGTGCTGCAGATTGAAGACGATGGCAAAGGCATCACCACCCGGGGTCAAGCGGGACGCGGCCTCACCAACATGCGCTTGCGTGCCGCATCGGTGCAGGGCGAGGTCATGGTGGAGCCCGGAACGAACGGCACGGGCACGCGCATCACCCTCACGCTCCCCCTTCGCCTGGCCCAGGCGGCGGAATGACATCCCATAGCATGGTATCTTCGCATCGCTTCGATTTCGGGCAATAAGACCCCATGACCGAGACCGAACGCCCCTCCGCAAGGATCGCCATCGTCGAGGACGACCCGATGGTGCGCCAGTATTTCCAGGGCATCATCGCGATGGAGCCAGGCTTTCAGATCCTTGGCATGGCGCCGGACATCGCCAGTGCGGATGCCTTGATCGACCAGTCACCCGATCTGTTCCTGCTCGACATCGGGCTGCCCGACGGGCTGGGTTATGATCTGGTGCCGAAGATCAAGCAGCACGCGGGGGCCAAGGCGCTGATAATCAGCACCTTTGGCGATCGCGAAACAGTAGTAAAAGCTATTATGGCGGGCGCGGACGGCTATCTGCTCAAGGACAGCAGTCCGCAGGTCATCCTCGACGGGATTGCAGCGACGCTCGAAGGCGGGGCCCCCGTCAGTCCTGCAGCTGCGATCTATCTGCTTGGCTTCCTGCGCGCAGATCCGGAGCCGATCGGCATCGTTGCAACGGAAAGTCGGCTCTCGCAACGCGAAACCGAATTGCTTCAGGCCTTTGCCAGAGGGGAAAGCTACAAGCAGGCCGCCAGAACGCTGGGCATTTCGCCGCATACGGTCGGAACGCATGTAAAGTCGATCTATCGCAAGCTCGAGGTGAACTCGCGCAGCGAAGCCATTCGGGAAGCATTTCGATCGGGCCAGGTCTGAACGCGGCAGCAGCGGCCCTTCAAAAGCAAAAAACCCGCCGGAAGGGCGGGCTTTTGCGAGGCATTGATTATTGGTTGCGGGAGCAGGATTTGAACCTGCGACCTTCAGGTTATGAGCCTGACGAGCTACCGGGCTGCTCCATCCCGCGCCACCAATGGGGCTGCTTGGTTTGCAGCCCGGAGCGATTTGTTTTGCCGGATCGCTTGTTGGCGATCCGGTGGCGGGCTGCTCCATCCCGCGCCAGTAATGTGCGTCTTTTGCGAGAGACGCGGGCCATAGAGGCCAAAAAACCGCCCTGGGATTGACCCTTGGGCGGTTGTTTTGAACATTGTGATGGGTTTTTTGCTCCTGCGCACCGGCTTCAATGCCTGGCGACGCCCTACTCTTCCAACGCTTAAGCGGTAGTACCATCGGCGCAGTCAGGTT
>NZ_JAPFGW010000012.1:0-125598 GCF_059803595.1 Blastomonas sp. 34TW | reverse complement strand
TGCAGACGTCTTCCTCGCCGCCATCACGTTCGCAGCTATTTTCATCTTCTGGATCAATGAGTCCTGACCCTAGGCGGAGCTGAGAGGGGCCAGCGCATCGCAGGCCCCTCTCCCAACCCTCTCCCCTGAAGGAGAGAGGGCTTCAGGGGTTCAACCCACGCGCTTCACGCTGTCCTTATGCGCGCCGACGCGGGCACCGCCGCCACCGCCGCCGGGACGACCACCGCCACCCGAACGACCGCCACCGCCACCGGGACGACGCCGACGGCGATTGCCGCCTTCGCCATCGCGCTTGGGACCATAGTTGCGACCGCCGGACGCGCCGCGCTCGCCACCGCGACCCTGGGCGGGACGCTCGAGTGCCTTGGCCGGGGGCGGCAGCTGCGCGGCTGCCTCGGTAAAGCCCTTGGGCAGCGGCATCGGTACCGGCTTGACCTTGGTCAGCTTCTCGATGTCCTTGAGCAGCGGCCGCTCGTCATTGCTGACGAACGCGATCGCGATGCCGTCGGCACCGTTGCGCGCGGTGCGGCCGATACGGTGGACATATTGTTCGGGCACATTGGGCAGATCATAGTTGAACACATGGCTGACGCCATTGATGTCGATGCCGCGCGCGGCGATGTCGGTCGCGATCAGCACCTTGATCTCGCCGTCCTTGAAGGCGGCGAGCGCAGCGGTGCGCTGCGACTGGCTCTTGTTGCCATGGATCGCGGCGGAACGGATGCCCGCGCCTGCCAGCACGCGCACCACCTTGTCCGCGCCATGCTTGGTGCGGGTGAAGACGAGCGCGCGCTCGGGCTTGATCTCGCGCAGCTTCAGCGTCAGCAGCGCCTGCTTCTCGCTCTGGCTAACAAAGGTGACGTACTGCTCGACGCGCTCGGCGGTGGTCGATTGCGGTGCAACCTCGACCCGCACGGGGTTGTTGAGGAAGCGCGCACCCAGTTCGGCAATCGCCTTGGGCATGGTCGCCGAGAAGAACAGGCTCTGGCGCTGCTTGGGCAGCATCGATGCGATGCGCTTCAGCGGCACGATGAAGCCGAGGTCCATCATCTGGTCGGCTTCGTCGAGCACGAAGATCTCGACATTTTCCAGCGTGATCGCGCGCTGTTCGATCAGGTCGAGCAGACGGCCCGGCGTCGCGACGAGCACGTCGGTGCCCGCCTGCAGCTTGCGCTTCTGCTGGTTGATCGGCACGCCGCCGAACACGCAATTGACCGAAAGGTTCAGGTAGCGCGCATAGACGCGCATGTTCTCGGCGATCTGCGCCGCGAGTTCGCGGGTCGGCGACAGGACCAGCATGCGCACACCGCGATGGCTGCGGCCCTTGGGCTCCTTGGCCAGGTGATGCAGCGAGGGCAGCGAAAAGGCTGCGGTCTTGCCGGTGCCGGTCTGGGCGATGCCCAGCAGGTCGCGGCCTTCGAGCAAGGCGGGGATGGCATCGCGCTGGATCGGCGTGGGCGTATCATAGCCCTTCGAATCGAGCGCACGAAGGATCGGATCGGCCAGGCCAAGTTCATGAAAATAGGACATAGGTACTCTTCAATAAGAGCAAGGCGCGCGCCGGTGCCCCAATGGGGAGCACGCGCATTGCGGGGTTCAGAAGCCGCCGGAAGGTTCCGGAAACTTCAGGAAAACGCCCCGCGTGAATTGGGATGTTCGGAATTGAGCAGCGGGGTTTCAGGACCCGGCCTATCGCCAGCCTGCCTTGGGGGCGCGGCTGGAACGAAGTTCACGCTGCCGGTTCATAAGGGGCATTGGGAAGGATTCCCGTGCCAAGGCGCGCTGCTTGGAGCGGCATATGGTGGAAAGCCCGCGAAATAGCAAGGAAATTCGCGGGACGCCGGAGCGCCTTGGCGAATCAGGCGGCTTCCTGTGCGTCCGCCGGGCCGCCGATCAGAACGTAGCGGCGGTCGCAATAGCCGCATTCGACATAGCCCTTCTCGTCGATCTGCAGCCAGACGCGCGGATGGCCGAGCGCCGCGCCGCCGCGAATATCGCTGGCGCCATCGCAGGCGACACGGGCAGAGGTGGTGCGGACGGTTTCGGGCGGTGTGATCATGGCTGCGCGATTATCAAAACCGGCGGGCCCATGCAATCGGGCTTTGCGTTGCCATCAGGCGTCGCCCTGCCTTTCGAGCACGATGCGAGCGCGCTGCGCATCTTCGGGCAGCACCATGATCCGCGCAGGTGTCATGAACCCCAGGCCCAGGCCTGCCATGCCCCCGTCGAAGATATGCGCGTCGATCCCCTCGGCGGCGAGCGCCAGCCGCGCCATCTCCGCCTCGATCCGGTCGCTATATTCGGCAATCGCCTTCAGGCTCATGCCGGATCAGCTCTCGACATCGGTGAAATAGCGCGTGGTCGGCGTGGTCGGAAGGCCGTCGATCGAGCGCGTGCGCCGCGCCGTCTTCGCAAGCCAGGCTTGAGGATCGCTCTGCCGGTGCGCTTTCTTGAGCGTCTCGCGCTCACGCTCCATCTGCATCACCGGCACGCCCCAGCCGCAACTCGTTTGCACGCTGTCGACCGCAATGTCGAAAATCTGCCGCGTACCGGGCAGCATGGTGAAGTGCTGGGCAAGCTCGTCCCACTCGGCCTCCTGCGGAAGCACCGGGCGGCCGCGCCCATAGATGCGCAGGATCAGCGCCGGATTTTCGAACGCGCAGAACATGATGGTGATACGCCCATCGGCGACCAGATGCGCATGCGTCTCGTTGCCCGAACCGCCGAGGTCGAGATAGGCGACGCGGTTGTCGCCGAGCACGCGAAAGGCGTCATAGCCCTTGGGGCTCAAGTTGATCCGCGCCTCCTCCGCCGCGGTCGCGACGAAGAAGATCGGCTGGCGCGCAATGAAGCTGCGGTGCTTGTCGGTAAGCGCATCGGTGAAATCGGACATGGCGGCATAGTGCGGGAACGGGGCAGGCGGCGCAAGTCCACCCCTTCCCCCCGGCCCAAAAAGCCGTTACCGCAAGGCCCATGACGACCTCCACCCCTGCCGGAATAGCCGGCATTCCCCGCTCGCTGTTCGTGCTCTCCGTCTTTTATGGCGGCATGGTGTGCCTGGCGGGCGTGCTCGGCAACAAGCAGGTATCGATCGGACCGCTGGCGGTGGAGGCGGGCATCTTCGCCTTTCTGCTGCTCGTCGTGGTGTCGAGCGCGATCGCCGAATTGCACGGGCGCGATACGGCGAACAGCCTGGTCAAGTTCGGCTTCGTGCCGCTGCTCTTCTCGATGTTCCTCTCGTGGATCGTCTGGTCGCTGCCGCCCTCGCCCGACATGGCGGCGGAGAATTCTGCGGCGATCCAACTGATCCTCGGCGCGACGGGGCGCATTTGGGCGGCGGGCGTTTGCGCCTATGGCGTCTCGCAGTTCCTCAACGTGTATATCTTTTCCAAGCTCCAGAACATGCCCGGCCGGTTCCTCGCGGTGCGCGGCGTGATCGCTTCGGCATTCTCGCAGATCGTCGACACGCTGATCTTCGTCACCATCGCCTTTTACGGCGTGTTCCCGATCGGCCAGCTGCTGGTCGGCCAGATGGTCGCCAAGGTCGCGCTTTCGGTCGCGCTGGTGCCGTTCCTGATTGTGTTCTTCGTCCGGCTGGGCAAAAGGCTCGACGCATGAGCGATACCATTCACGATCCCGCGCTGCTGGCAAAGGCCGAAACCCTTACCGAGGCGCTGCCCTTCATGCAGCGCTATGCCGGCAAGAGCTTCGTCGTCAAATATGGCGGCCATGCGATGGGCGACCCGGAACTCGCGCGCGACTTTGCCGAGGACATCGTGCTGCTGAAGGCGGTGGGCATCAACCCCGTGGTCGTCCACGGCGGCGGGCCGCAGATCGGCGCGATGCTCAAAAGGCTGGGCGTCGTTTCCGAATTCATCGACGGGTTGCGCGTCACTGATAGCGAGACCGCCAATGTCGCCGAAATGGTGCTGGGCGCGATCAACAAGGAACTGGTGACCTGGATCGCGGCCGCTGGCGGCAAGGCGATCGGCATCAGCGGCAAGGACGCCGGTTTTGTCCGCGCTTCGAAGGTCGAACGCACGATGCGCGACCCCGACAGCAATATCGAGCGCGCGATCGACCTCGGTTTCGTCGGCGAGCCCGAGGCGATCGACTGCACCGTGCTCAAGACGATATCGGACGCAGGGATGATCCCGGTCGTCTCGCCGATCGGCGTCGGGCCCGACGGCCAGACCTATAACATCAACGCCGACACGATGGCGGGCGCGGTCGCGGCGGCGCTGGGCGCCTCGCGCCTGTTCCTGCTCACCGATGTGGCAGGCGTGCTCGACAAGGAAAAGAAGCTGCTCAGCGACCTGACGCCTGCCGATATCGCGGCCCTGCGCGCGGACGGCACGATCAGCGGCGGCATGATCCCCAAGCTGGAGACCTGCGTCCATGCGGTCGAAGAGGGAGTCGATGCGGCGGTGGTGCTCGACGGGCGTGTGCCGCATGCGATGCTGCTCGAAATCTTCACCTCGCGCGGCGCGGGCACACTGATCCGCGCGTAACCGTTTTAGTCTTGTAATACACCCCGGATCATCCTAGATATCCGGCCCAAGATCTCCGACAAGCCCATAGCGAGAGACCCATGCAGATCGTGCTCGAAATCCTGGATATCATCCTGCAGGTGGTGACCTGGTTCATCATCATCCAGATCGTGCTGTCCTGGCTGATCGCGTTCAACGTCGTCAGCATGCAGAACGATCTTGTGCGCCAGCTGGTCGAATCGCTGCACCGGATCACCGAGCCGCTCTATCGCCCGGTGCGCAAGATCATGCCGGATCTGGGAATGATCGATCTGGCGCCGATGGTGGTGATTCTGATCGTGATGATCCTGCGTAACTCGATCATCCCGCGCCTGTGGGAACAGTTCGCGTAAGGCGCACATTTCCGCGCTCGGCTGTGGCATTGAGGGCCGTTTGCCGCTAGGGCCAAGGGCATGACAGCCCGGATCATCGACGGAAAGGCCTTTGCGGCCGGTTTGCGCGAGCGCCTTGCCGCGCGTGTCCCCAGTTTTGTGGGGGCTACGGGCCGCGCGCCCGGCCTTGCGGTGGTGCTGGTCGGCGAGGACCCGGCAAGCCAGGTCTATGTCCGCTCCAAGCACAAGGCGACCGTCGAGGCCGGCATGCAGAGCTTCGAGCATCGCCTGCCCGCCGAGACCAGCCAGCAGGACCTGCTCGACCTGGTCGCCGCGCTCAACGCCGATGACAGCGTGGACGGCATCCTCGTCCAGCTGCCGCTGCCGGGCCATATCGACGACAAGGCGGTGCTGGCCGCGATCGATCCCGCCAAGGATGTCGACGGCTTTCATGTCGTCAACGCAGGGCGGCTCGCGGTCGGAGAAGAGGCGCTGGTGCCGTGCACGCCGCTCGGCTCGCTGATGCTGCTGCAGGATACGCTGGGCGACCTGTCGGGCCTGCACGCGGTGGTGATCGGGCGATCGAACATCGTCGGCAAACCGATGGCGCAGCTGCTGCTCCAGCAAAGCTGCACCGTGACCATCGCGCACAGCCGCACGAAGGACCTGCCCGGAATCGTGCGGCTCGCCGATATCGTCGTCGCCGCCGTTGGGCGGCCCGAGATGGTGCGCGGCGACTGGATCAAGCCTGGCGCGACCGTGATCGATGTCGGCATCAACCGCGTTGCGGGAGCCGAGCCCGGCAAGACCAAGCTGGTCGGCGATTGCGCCTATGACGAATGCGCTGCGGTGGCCGGCGCGATCACCCCGGTGCCCGGCGGCGTCGGCCCCATGACGATCGCCTGCCTGCTGCGCAACACGCTCGTCGCCGCGCACCGGCGTGCTGGGCTCGGCAATCCGGAGGGCCTGTGATGGGCACGTTGCGGCTGATCGCGGCGCTGTTGGTCGGTATCGGGCCACTGGCTGTGCAGGCCCAGTCCGGGCCGCCGCCGCGCGACGACCGGCGCGGGCCGCCGCCGGGGCCGCCGGGGCAATCCTATGCCAATTCGAGCGCGGTGCTCGTCTCCGAGATCGCCTTTGCCCGTCTGGCGCAGGACAAGGGCCAGTGGACGGCGTTCCGCGAAACGGCATCGGACGATGCGCTGATGTTCGTGCCCAAGCCGGTGCTCGCCCAGGCCTGGCTCAAGGGCCGCGCCGATCCCGCACAGGCGGTGAAATGGCAGCCGCAAAAGCTGTTCATGGCGTGCGACGGGCGCACCGGCGCCTCGACCGGGGCCTCGCAATTTCCCGGCGGCGCGGTCGGCTATTACACCACCGTCTGGCAGAATCTGGAAAAGCCGCGCGCCAAGAAGCCCGACTGGAAATGGGTGCTCGACCATGGTTCGCTGCTGAAGGAACCGCGCACAGGCGACGAGATGATCTCCTCGCGCACCGCCGTGTGCACCGGCAACCCCAAGGCGGCGCTCGGCGCCATTCCGTTCGGCCCGCCACCCAAGGGTGAAAAGCCGGCAGCCCCCGCGACCAGCGGCGCGCGCGCCTCTGCCGATGGCACGATGGTCTGGCGCTGGGACGTGCGCGCCGATGGCAGCCGCAGCATCACCATCGAATTGTGGAACGGCACCGGTTTCGACACCGTGGTGCGCGATGACGTCCCGGCGGAGGCCGCATGATCGAGCTGTTCGTTTCCGCCTTCGTCACCCTGTTCGTGGTGATCGATCCCCCCGGCTGCGCGCCGATCTATGCCAGCATGACCACTGGCGCGAACGCACAGCAGCGGCGCAGCATGGCGATCCGCGCGGTAATCGTTGCGGGCGGCATCCTGCTGGTGTTCGCGTTGTTCGGCGAGGTGCTGCTCTCTGCGCTGCATATCGAGCTCAACAGCTTCCGCATCGCAGGCGGCATCATGCTGTTCCTGATCGCGCTCGACATGGTGTTCGAAAAGCGCACCGAACGCCGCGAACAGCGCGCGCAGAAGGTGATGGAGACGCCCGAGATCGAGGATGTCTCGATCTTCCCGATGGCGATGCCGATGATCGCCGGCCCCGGATCGATCGCCTCGGTGATGCTGCTGGTCTCGCAGAATACCGGCCTGGACCGCGCGCTGACGATCCTGGCCGCGCTGCTCGCCGTGCTGCTGCTGACACTCGTCGCGCTGCTGACGGCGGGCCCGCTGATGAAGCTGCTGGGGGCGAAGGCCGAGGCGGTGATCACCCGGCTGCTCGGCGTGCTGCTCGCGGCGCTGGCGGCACAGTTCGTGATCGACGGGCTGAGGGCGAGCTTTCAGTAAGGCGGAGCGAGCGAGAGGCTCCCTCGTCAACGGCTATGCTCCCCGCGAAACTTTACCGTAATCCGTCACCCTGAACTTGTTTCAGGGCCCATTTCTCCCCACGCGGCTTTCGGCTTTTCGGGGCACGATGGGTCCTGAAACAAGTTCAGGATGACGTTTACTTCCGCTGCTCCCATGGCGCGGGGCCTTTGACAGGCTCTGGCTGAGCGGAGGCAGGTTTGGGCCATGGCGTCGTCAGCCATCGCGTCAGGATCCGCTACAAGCTGAATTCCTAGACCCATGGAAACAGCAAAAGCCCGCCAGCCTTTCGGCTGACGGGCTTTCGTTGAGGCTTGGCGCCCGGGCTGGTGCTTAGAAGCGGACCAGCGCCGAGAGCGAGTATTGCTGCGCCTGGAAGTCCTGGCGACCCACCGTGGTGTCGATCGACGCGGTGAAGTCGAAGGTCGGCTGCGAGATGGTCAGACCGACGCCCGCTTCGGCCCAGGTCCGGTCGTCCGAACGATAGGCGAAGGGGAAGCGGCCCGTGGTGCTTCCGGCGAAATTGGCGCCGAAGAAGCGGTCGCCTTCCAGCACATCATAGACATAATCGGCATAGATGTACGGACGGAACACCGCGGTCTTCTTGGCACTGGCCGATGCGCCGACGCGGATCTGCAGGCTGTCGAACTTGTCGCGATCGATGTCCAGAGCGGGACCACCACCGATTTCGCGCACGTCACCATAGTTGATATACTGGTATTGTGCGGCGATACGCGGCGTGAAGACGATCGTCTTGGTCTCATAGGCCTTGGACAGGCCAAGTTCCGCCGTCAGGGCCAGGCTGTCGTCGCTGGTTCCCAGGTTGAAGACGGTGGGACCGACCAGCACCGAACGGGCCGTATCGACCGAGAAGCGGCCAGCGCTGACGCGGCCATCGACGATCAGGCCGCCCGGCGTGGTGACCGCGCCATAGATGCTGCCTTCAAGCAGTTCGCCCGCCACGCTCTGGCCGCGAACGACATTCGCGTCGACGTCCGAATAGCTGCCCGAGATACCGAGCACCACGCCATCGCGCGGCAGATATTCGAAACCGCCGGTGATGAAATAGCCGTCGAAGAAGTCGCGACGACCGGTGGTCAGCGCCGTCGGCATCGCCGTGGATTTGCCGTTGATGTAACCGCCGCCCAGATACAGCGCAAAGCTGCTGTCGAGCGAGGTCGAATCGGTCACGGCAGCTTCCTGACCATCCTGTGCAGCGGCAGCCGCAGCCATCGCGCCCGGAAGCGCCATGCCGTTGGTGGCAGTGGCGGCGATGCCCATTGGCTGGCCGATCATCGCGATCGTGCCGCCCATGTTGCCGGACAGAGCCGACTGCATGCGGGTGCGGTGGAAGCGCGAGCTGGCCGACAGCATGGCTTCACCGATGTTCAGACGGGCCGATTCGGTGAACGGAGCCAGCTGCTCGAACGTCGCCTGGATCTGGGCGGCCGACATCAGGTCGGTGCGCAGATAGACGTCGGCGAAGGTGCGCTCGGCGCTGCGGTTGCTGTCCAGAATGCCCGCATAGGAGCGCTGCACGGCCGAACCGCTGGCGATCACGTTGCGGTACAGACCTGCGGTGATGCGCATGTCGACGGCATTGGCGCTGGTGGTCAGCACCGGCGTCAGGATGGCGCTGATCGGCGCGGCGGAGTTGAACGCCGCCGTGATCGCGCCGCCCGTGGTGACGATGCGGTAGGTGTCGCCATTCTTGATCGTATAGCCGGACACCGGCGAGACGATCACGCGGCCACCCAGGCTGGCTGCGCCGGTGATCGCCAGACGATCCGACACGCCGTTGCCGACATCGACCGCAAACTGCGTCGCCGAGGACAGCACGGCGCTGCCGTCGATGGTCAGCGTGCCGATGCTGCCGACGCCGCCCGGCGCGATCGTGCCCATGATGCTGGTGACGAACGGCGCCTGGATGGTGCCAGTGCCGGTCAGCAGGCCAGCCGCAAGGGTGTAGTCACCCACCGAGCGCAGGCGACCGTTGACGTTCACGGTGCCACCCGTCTGGGTGACGTCGATCAGGCTGGAGAGGTTGCCCGCAGCCGCGATGGTGAGGCCGGCGGTGTTGGCCACGGTCAGGCGGTCGATGGTGACGACGCTCGACAGCGTGGTGGTGCCGGCGGCGCTCAGGGTCACGTCGAAATAGCGACCGGCGACGCCCGTGCGGTTGTTGGGGTTGATGTTGTTGGGCACGAAATTGGTCGCACCCGGCAGACCGCTGGCCAGCGTCGCGGTGGGCAGGGGACCAGTGCGGAAGATGCCGCTGCCGTTGCGCTGGGCTTCTTCGGCCAGCTTCTGCAGGGCAGCCAGGCTTTCCGCGCTGGCGGCGGCGCTCAGCGGCGTGCCGAGATCAGCCGTTGCGAGCTGGTTCTGCAGACCGGCCACGGCATTGTCGCCCGTGCTCAGCGAGTTGATCATGTCCGCGCGGGTCAGCGTGGTCACGGCCGCTGCCGGGGCAGCCTCGGTCGCG
The DNA here is from genome assembly GCF_059803595.1 of Blastomonas sp. 34TW. Taxonomy (NCBI): domain Bacteria; kingdom Pseudomonadati; phylum Pseudomonadota; class Alphaproteobacteria; order Sphingomonadales; family Blastomonadaceae; genus Blastomonas; species Blastomonas sp. 34TW. The sequence continues at coordinate 115,890 of NZ_JAPFGW010000012.1, read as the reverse complement.
GTGGCGGCAGCGGCGGGGGTTGCCGCAGCAGCCTCGGTGCCGACCGTGGTGTTCAGCGCCACCTGTTCTGCACCGCCGCTCAGCTGACCGTTAAGGTCGGCGCGGCCGATGCCCGAGACCACCGCTGCACCATCGGCGGTGCGAGCGGGCGGCGTGAAGTCGCGGCGGGTCGCCAGATCACGGCACTCGTTGAGGCCGAGGCCCTGGATGCAGACCTGGCCGAAATCGGGGTCACCGCCGGCAATGCCCTGACCCAGGCCGGTCGGGATGCCGTTGACCACCTGGCCACTGGCATTGATGATGTTGTAATTGGGGTCGAGCGTCGTCACCCAGCGGCTGGCGTCTTCCCAGTTGCCGTTGCCGGCGGCTGCGGTGACATAGCGATAGGGGTTGGTCGCGGCGATATAATCCCAGAACAGGTACAGCGGCTGGTAGAAGCTGGTCGTGCCATAGCTGCTGAACGCCTGCGGGCCGAAGAAGCGGCTGCCGCCCGACAGCACGCCGATCTGCAGGTTCTTGGTCGACAGCGTGTTGCGCGATGCGGTGAGGATCAGCGGACCACCCGAATCGCCACCTGCGGTGGTGCCTTCGCCGGGAAGCGCATCGTCGCGGTGGATGTTGATGTCGAACTGGTTGGCACCAGCAGTGCCGCGACGCGGATCGTCAAAGTCCAGATTGTAGAGGTTCTGGCCGAGCGGCGGCGTGCCGGGGGCGGCGGGGCCGAACAGGAAGTCGTTGCGGTCGTCGAGCGAGGCGAGCGCGCCCAGCATGTTTTCCGCAGCGCGGCGGCGGAAGTCGACGCCCTGCGTCGCGCCTGCGGTACCGTTGCCCGAGCGGCCATAGCCGGTGATGGTGACGTGATAGCCGGTGCCGCGAACCGGATCGATCGTGGTCGGGGTCGGCAGCGGCGAGAACAGCAGCGCCCAGGTGGGGATGCGGGCAGCCGGCGTGTCGAGCGTCGCCAGCGCGATATCGGCTTCAAGGAAGCCGAGCGCCTGCGGGTTGAGCAGCGAGCGCGGATCATACTGAATCTGGCTGATGTTGAACACGTTCAGCGCGGAATTCGAACGGAAAGCATTGGCAGCCCAGTTCTGGAAGCCGGGGCGCGCGTCGACATTGAACGAGAACGCAGCCGGAACAGTGCCGTCGATGCTGCTGTAATCGGTCGCGAGGCGATCGTTGACGCAGTGTGCGGCGAACAGCACGGTGCGCGGATTGATCAGCGTGCCGGTGCAGACAAAGCCGTCGTTGCGGAAGAACATGCCAACGCCGTTCACGCCGCCCGCATTGTCGATAATCTGCGTCGGGGTCTGGTTGTTGTTCGGAACAATGGCGAGCGCCGGAGCGGAAGCCAGCGCGACGGCCATCGCCGTTGCTGCGGTTCCGCCCAGAATTGCCTTGTGAAGGTGGGAGGTCTTGAAGGTCATGAATTTCCCCTGATCAACGTTTTGTTGATCGGGGAAATTAGCTGGAGCGGAACGAAAGGCAACGCAGGCCGTTGAAGTGCGTTCCGATTGTGGCGATCTGTTGCCGCTTTGACACATTTTGTTACAGAAACGGCATGAAAACGGCCCCCACCCCCCAGAATGAGGGGGGGCGGGGCGGTTGAATAATCGTGCGGACGATTACTTGCCGAGTGTTTCGGTGAGAAACCAGGCGCGCTCCTGCGCCTGATCGGTCCAATCGTCGACGATTCCGTCGGTGGCATTGTCGCCGGCCTGGCCGGCGAGCTCCTTGACCTCGCGCAGCTTGGCGACAAAGGCCAGATTGTCGTCGCGCAGCTCCTTGAGCATCGCTTCGGCCGACACGCCCGACTTGTCATTGTCGGCAATCGAGCTGCGCCGCGCGATATCGCCGATCGAGGTCAGCGTGCGGAAGCCGTTCTTGCGCACCCGCTCGGCAATCGCGTCGGTAATGGCGAGAATCTGCGTCGCCTGATCGTCGAGCAGCAGGTGATATTCGCGGAAATGCGGTCCCGCGACATGCCAGTGGAAATTCTTGGTCTTGAGATACAGCGCAAAGCCATCGGCCAAAAGACCGTTCATCGCTTCGGCCAGTGCCTTGCCGGCATTGTCGCCCTTCTTGTTTCCCATGACATACTCCTGTTCTTGCTGCGGATGCGGCTAACATAGGTTGGTTTTATGCGATTCCCATGGCGATTTGTCGGTTCGCGCCGATGCTGCGGGTCTTTGGCTCACATCAGCCCGAAGGCGCCGAGCGCGAGCGCAAGCCCGATGGCGGTGATGATCAGCCCGGCAGCGATCCGCGCCGGGCGGATGGGCCAGGCGGCAAGCCGTTCCTGCCAGATGATCGCCGGCATGAGTCCCAGCACCGTCCCTGCCCAGCCACCGATCAGCGGCCAGACCCAGTCATGGCTGCGCGCGGCGGTCGCCGCGACGATGAACTGCCCCTTGTCGCCGAACTGCAGGATAAACAGGCCCAGCAACCCGGTGAGCAGCGGCCCCGTGCGCCATCCCGGCAGCGTATCGACCGGCCGCCGGGGAGCAAGCATGCCGAGCCCGGCAAAGAGCAGCGACAGCGCATAGAACAGCCGGAGCGCATCGAGGCTTATCCAGGTTCCGACCACAACGCCGCCCAGTGCGCCGATCAGCGCCATCAGCCCGCAGGCCAGCGCGACGCCGATCGTCAGCGGCACCGGCCGGGCAAAGCGCTGGCCCAGAGCGGCGCACAGCAGTTGCGCGCGGTCACCCGTCTGGACGATCGCGGTCAGCAGCAAACTGGTGAGAAAAGCTTCCATCCCTGCCGACGTTAGCGCCAATCAGCGCACGCCGCGCACCGCAATCGAGGCCAGCATCGCCGCGCGCATTTCGCCATCGCCCGAATCGCAGGCAATCGCCTCGTCCATCGCATCGAGATAATGCGCGGCCATCGTCCGGCTCCAGCCATGGCTGAGCAGATGCTCGAGGCCATGCGCAAGGTCGCTGACGCAAGGCAGCGCATTCACCTCTGCCATATGCCGCATCTTGCCCAGTTCGCGCTGCAGATCGTTGCGCGCGACGCGGCGGGCGAGCGCGCGGATATGCCCGGCCTGCAGGCGCAATTGCTGGCGCGCCAGCTTCTGCCGGTCCTGCGCGGGGTCCGAAGGCGAAAATGGCTGCATGGCGATCCGCTCCTGCAAGACACCGGCCTGCATTCGGCCGGTCTTGGTCAAGATTCGCACGCATCGGTTAATTTTCGGGTAAGCGCCTTTCGAGCAAACAGCTGGCCCCGGCGCGTGGCGCAGCTTGACAAGCCACCGCCCATCCGGCATGGGCCGCCTTCGCGTTTGAAGGGCGGCCGCATGTGCCGCTCTTTGTGTTTGTGATTCTCAGCAGGGCCCGGCAGCCACCGTGTTCTGCGTCCGATTTCTAACCCAAAGGAACAGGTCATGGCCAAGCCAGCCACTGTCAAGATCCGCCTGGTCAGCACCGAAGGCACCGGCTTCTTCTATGTCACCAAGAAGAACCCGCGCAACATCACCGAGAAGATGACCTTCCGCAAGTACGACCCCGTCGCGCGCAAGCACGTCGAGTTCAAGGAAGCCAAGATCAAGTGATCTTGTCGGTCCGTCCGCGATGAACCGGCGATTCAGCGCCGGTTCAATCGCAACGGACCAGGGGTTTCGGCGTATTTTCCGCTTTATGGAAGCCTGATCCCGATGCTGAAGACCTCTTTCAAACCGATTGCCGCCGTGCTGCTCGCCAGCGCGGCTTTTGCTGCGCCTGCAGCCCTGCCCAGCGCGGCGATCGGCCAGACCGCTGCCCAGGGCGACGAACTCGCGCAGGTCTCTCGGCACCTGAAAGCGATGCAGTCGCTGCGCGCGAATTTCACCCAGACCGACCGCAGCGGCCAGACACTCACCGGCACGCTGACGCTCAAGCAGCCGGGCAAGATCCGGTTCGAATATCAGAAGGACGCGCAGCTGCTGATCGTCAGCGATGGCCGCGCGCTCACCATGATCGACTATCAGGTCAAACAGGTCCAGCGCTGGCCGATTCGCAACTCGCCGCTCGGCGCGCTGCTCGATCCCAGCCGCGACCTCACCCGCTATGGCAAGGTGGTGCCGACCGGCGACCCCAATGTCGTCAGCGTCGAGGTGCGCGATCCCAAGCGCCCCGAATATGGCGTGATCACGCTGATCTTCACCCGCAGCGGCTCCGCGCCGGGCGGACTGTCGCTGGTCGGCTGGGTCGCGCTCGATTCGCAGAACAAGCGCACGACCATCCGCCTCTCGAGCCAGCAGTATAATGTCGCGGTGGCCGATACCGCCTTTGCCTGGACCGACCCGCGCGGCAAGGGCCCGCGGCGTTGATCGACCCACAAGCTGAGCGCGTCGCCTCGCTGAATTGAGCATTCCCCCCCCTTGATGGGGGAGGCAGCGAGACTTGGCGACAAAGGAGCCGAGTCGCAGCGGTGGGGGTGAGGGCGCGTCCGGGCGCGAGCTTGGCGATCACTGAACGGACGGCTCTATCCCGCACCATCACCCCCACCCAAACCCTCCCCCATCGAGGGGGAGGGCTTTTCAGCCGCGTACCCGTGCTCGTCACCCCCGCGAAGGCGGGGGTCCCGCTTGTTCTTCACCGGCACAGCAAAAGCGGGATTCCCGCCTTCGCGGGAATGACGAGGGTCCTGGGGGAAGATCGCACGCGCACCCTGACGAACCGACGCGCGCCATCGACGAACTGCGAAAGATTCTCAAATCCGTTCACATGGCAGACAGGGTTCGCCCGCTAGAACGGTTTTCGAAGACGGCGACGAGGTTTCCCCCTGTTACCTGGTCGAACCACCGGCTTCACCCAAGCGTGACGAACGCAACAAAGAACCCTCGTTCCAATGCCCCCGGGACGAGGGTTTTTTGCGGCCTATCCAAAGTTTAGGGCTTGGGTTTGAGGGGATCGCTGGCTAGAGCCTTCCCCATGGCTGCCCCTCTGAAAATCGCTTCGTGGAACATCAACTCGGTCCGTTTCCGGCTGGCCTCGGTGCAGCGGTTCCTGGCCGAGGAGCAGCCCGACATCCTGTGCCTTCAGGAAACCAAGGTCATCAACAACGACTTTCCCGAAGGTCCCTTCCGCCAGCTCGGCTATAATTTCCAGAAGCTGCACGGCCAGCCGATGCACCATGGCGTGGCGATCATCAGCAAGATGCGGCTGAGCGACGACAACCGGCTCGACTGGCAGGCCAATGGTGAGGCGCGGCATATTGGCGTCAGCATCACCGGCCCGCTGGGTGGCACGGTGCGGCTGGAAAATGTCTATGTCCCCGCGGGCGGCGAGATCCCGGACCGCGATCTCAACCCCAAATTCGGCCAGAAGCTCGATTTCCTCGAGCGCATGACGCAATGGTCGCGCGGGCTCGACGGGCGCACGATCATCCTGGGCGATTTCAACATCGCACCGCTCGAATCGGACGTGTGGAGCCACAAGCAGCTGATCAACACCGTCAGCCATACCGCGATCGAGATCGAACGGCTGAAGGCGCTGCAGGATGCGCACAATTGGGTCGATATCGGCCGCAAATTCTATCCGGCGCCGCAGCGGCTCTACACCTGGTGGAGCTATCGCGCGCGCGACTGGTCGGTATCGGACAAGGGCCGCAGGCTCGACCATATCTGGGTTTCGCCCGACATTGTCGACGCAGTGAAGAGCCACCGCGTGGTCGAGCCATGCCGCGGCTGGGCGCAGCCTTCGGACCATGCGCCGCTGATCAGCGAGTTCCTGTTCTGATGGCACGCGCCTCGGGGGGAGCGCGATGAACGCGCGCGCTGCGGCCCGGGCGCTCGATGCGCTGGCCCGGGGCTGGGACATAGTGGTCGAGAGCGAGAGCGGCAGGCTCGCGCTGCGCCCGGTGGAAACCGGCGGCGCGCCGCTGGGCACGGGCCGCAAGCTGCTCATTTCCGCCGCACGCGCGATCACGCTCAAGCTCGCCAACCAGAAGGAAGCCGCGCGCCCAGATGCGCCGGTGCTGATCGCGGTGCCCGGGGAGCTCGATGCGGCGCGCGCAATTGCGATTGCCGATCCCTCGCTCGATCTGGCGCAGCCGATGAAGGGGCCGTTTGCCGCGCTCCCCTTGCCTGCTCCGCAAGCCGCCGAGGGGGCGATGCAGCTCGCGCGACTCGCAGGGTTGCTGCCCGCCTATCATCTGCTGGCAGACGGCGAGGCGGATTTCGACGCGCCGATGGTCACCCCCGCCGATGTCGCCGCCTATGCCGATCCGGCGCAGCTGCGCATCGCGGCGCGCGCGCGGCTGCCGGTGAGCGCGAGCGAAAGCGCCGAGATCGTCGCCTTCCGCTCGGACGCCGATTTTCACGAACATGTCGCGCTGATCGTCGGCACGCCCGATGACAGCATCCCCGTCGTCCGTCTGCACAGCGAGTGCCTGACCGGCGATGTCTTCGGCAGCCTGAAATGCGATTGCGGGCCGCAGCTCAACGGCGCGCTGCACGCGATGGCGCACGCGCGCTGGGGCATATTGCTGTACCTGCGCCAGGAAGGGCGCGGGATCGGCCTGATCAACAAGCTGCGCGCCTATCAGCTGCAGGACCAGGGACATGACACGGTCGATGCCAACAATCGGCTCGGCTTCCCCACCGATGCGCGCGATTTCGCGGTGGCGGCGCAGATGCTCAAGGCGCTGCGCGTGCCCGCCATCCGGCTGATGACCAACAATCCGGAAAAGCAGGCGGTGCTCGCGAGCCTGGGGGTCGAGATTGCCGAGCGGCTGCCGCTGCAGATCGAAGCCAATCCGCACAACGAACGCTATCTGGTCACCAAGCGTGACCGCACCGGCCACCAACTATGAGCGATACGGTCCGCGTCGATACCGCAGCGCTGACCGTGACGCTGGGCGACTGGACCGTCTCCTGCACCATCGGCCGCAGCGGCGCGTGTGCCGCCGATGCCAAGCGCGAGGGCGACGGCTGCACGCCGCTGGGCACCTGGCCGATCCGCGCCGCGCTGTTCCGCCCCGGCCGCAGCAGCCCCCCGCCGGGCTTCGCGCTGCCCTGGCGCTGGACGAACGCTGCGGACGGCTGGTCCGACGACGCGCAAGACCCTGCGTACAACCGCCCCGTCCGCCTGCCGCACGGCTTCAGCGCCGAGACGCTGCAACGCGAGGACATGCTCTACGACATAGTGCTGGTGCTCGGCCATAACGACGCACCGCCGGTGCCGGGTGCAGGCAGCGCGATCTTCTTCCATCTGTGGAACGAGGCCAAGCCGCTGGCGGAGCGCACGACCGAGGGGTGCGTGGCGATTGCGCGCGCGGATATGGAGGCGTTGCTGCCGATGCTCGGGCCGGGGATGGTGCTGGAGATCGGGTGAGCGGGGTTGGGCGGCTTTTGAAACGTCGGCTTTTGGTGTGTGTTCCGTAGTCGGCTGATGGCGGGCTTCGGGTGGTTTCCTGTCATTGTTCTGAAGTTTAAGCTCGACTAAAAAGGGGCATGGCGAAAACAGACTACTTCCTGCTGGTAACTGGTATCTTGCTGAGCTTGATCGGCATTGTGATTGCGTTCGATGTCTTTGCAGCGATTGGGGCCGAAGCTTGTACCGAAGGCGCAGGAAGCGCGAACTGCTACCCTTGGGCCGCTGAGGGGCCTTCTTCGGAATCGTGGCGCTACGAAAGCAAAAGCATCTACATCGCCTCGGGCGTCGCCATCGCAGTCTTGCCTATCGTTGCGACCGGCTCAATCGCTCTGAAGGGAGCCCAGAGGATTCAACTTTCAGGCCGTCATCGCGGAGTAGTTGGAGCAACGCTGGCGGTAGTGTTAGCGCTAATCTTTGCCTAATCTGAGCGGCAGGAATGGGGCTGGCTTAGGAACGGCGGGTTTTCTTCGGCTTGGTTCGATATCCGTCACACCTCCATTCAGCCCGAGCGCAGTAGAAGACCGCACTATGCGGCCAGCGTGGGCGCGGGTCCTTCGACGACGCGGGCTTAAGGCCGCTGCTCAGGATGAACGGGGGTGGGTGAATGGGTGGCTTTGGCGAGACGGATGCAGGCCGGCTACGAACGGTAAGACCAGGCGCGTTCCCCTGCCTGCAAGGGAGGGGTTAGGGGTGGGTTTGGGCGGGGCTCGCTGGGGTTGTGCCGACTATCGGGCGTGGCTGACCCACCCCCCTGCCCCTCCCTTGCAGGCAGGGGAGTATTGTGCGGCAGGTGAGGGAGTGAGCCAGCTAAGTCCTCTCCCCTTCAGGGGGGAGGGTTTGGGAGGGGGGAATGCGCTGCCCTTGCCTGATACGCTAGGCCCCTCTCAACTGCGGCTAGGCAGCATTGCTGCCAAGCCTCCGTATCTCTCCCCCATGGGGGAGAGAGCAACCCGCCGCTCAACGCCCCGCCATTTCCTTCACTCTTGCGAGATACGTCCGCCCGACCCTCAACTCGCTACCGTCTGCCAAACACGCGAACCAGACGCCGCCGCCATTGTGGCGCAGGCTCGTGATGTAATCGTTGCGCACGATGTGCGAGCGGTGGAGGCGGACGAAGCGGGAGGGGTCGAGCCGCTCCTCGAGCGTCTTGATCGTCTCGTGCATCAGATAGCTGCGCGTGCCGACATGCAGCCGCATGTAATCGCGCTCGGCGTCGATGCGTTCGATCAGATCGGCGTCGATGCGTTTCAGCTCGCTGCGGTGCGGCACCCAGAATTCGCGCACCCAGTCGCCCTGCGCCGGTGCTGCCACCGGCGGGTTGGCGAGCACCGCGCTGCGCCGTTCGAGCACGCGCGCCACCGCGCGTTCCAGCCGGTCAGTGGCGACGGGTTTCAGCAGATAGTCGATCGCGGCGAGATCGAACGCCTCGACCGCGAACGCCTGATAGGCGGTGACGAAGATGATCGCGGGCGATTGCCCAGTCTTGCCGAGCGCGCGCGCGACGCCCATGCCATCGAGGCGCGGCATGTTGATGTCGAGAAAGACCAGCTCGGGCTTCAACTGTTCGGCGAGGCGCAGCGCGGATTCGCCGTCGCTCGCGGTGCCGACCAGGCTGATCCGCGGCAGCCGCGCGCACAGCAGCTGCAACCGCTCGACCGCGAGCGGCTCATCATCGACGATCATGGTCCTGAGCGGAGCGGCGTCGCTCTCAACAGTCATGGCGCACCGCCGGCAAGGTCAATTCCACCACAAAGCCTCCTTCAAACGGGACATGCCATTCGATCCGTCCGGCGCTGCCATAGCGCGCGTCGAGCCGGTCGCGGACATTGGCGAGCCCGATGCCGCTGCCCTTCTCCGAATCGGTCGGGATGACATCGCCATCGTCGCTGACCGTCAGGTGCAGCACGCCATCACCCTCGCATGCGCCGATGCGGATGGTGACCGGGCGGGTGGCGCGGGCGACGCCGTACTTGATCGCATTCTCGACCAGGGGCTGCAGGATCAGCCCGGGCACGCAGCAATCCATCAGTTCGTCCGGAATATCGATCTCGATCCGCAGGCGATCGGGAAAGCGCACCTCCTCGATCGCGAGATAGAGCTGCTGCAGCTGCACCTCGTCCTCCAGCCGCACATCGTCGAGCGGATCGCCGGTCAGGCTGGTGCGATAGAAGGTCGAGAGGTTCATGATCATCGATTCGGCCTCGTCGGGCCGGTTGCGCAGCACCAAAGTCGAGAGCGAATTGAGCGTGTTGAACAGGAAGTGCGGGTTGACCTGATAGCGTAGCGAGCGAAGCTCCGCCTGCTGCGCGGCCTGGGCAAAGCGTGCGGCCTTGCGCTCGGCGGTGCGCACCTCGGCGGCATAGCTCAATGCCAGATAGAGCATCGCCCATGAGCTGAGGAAATAATAGCTGGAAATGGCGAATTCGAGGACGTTGGCGACCGGATCGAGCGTCACAATCTTTTCGGCGAGTTCATTGTCCTGGAACACGCTCATCGGGTCATAGACGTTGAACGCGAAATAGTTGAACACCGAGATGGCGAGAGCCGCCGGGATCGAACCGACCACCGCCGCGACGATGCGCGGGGTGAGCGGCTTGTCCTCGAACCAGCGCAGGCCGAAATACAGCACCACATTGATCAGCACGCCGAACAAGGTGACCGCGATGCGGCGCACCACCAGTTCCTGCTGCGCGGGAAAATCGAGCACCGCCGCGCGCAGCGTGACGATGATCATGTAGAACAGCCAGAAGCCCAGGATCGACAGCAGGGCGACCTGCTGATCGACACGGGGGCGGGCCGGGCGGGTTATGGCGCGGGGAACAGGAAGTTTCATCACGGGTCGTCTTAACCTGCGATGACCCGCCTGTCTGCCCCGTGCCCTTGTGCTGGTCGAAGCCCGCGCCGCCTTGGTCGAAAGCGCGCGCCCCAGGATCAGGCGGTCATTCGGCGAGCGCGACGCCCGGGCTGCGCGGATCGGCATAGCCGGTCCAGCCCTTGCCGTTGAACTGCGCGGCGTTGAGCTTCGATCCCAGCTCGTCAACGACCACCGGCTGACCGAAAGCGGCGAGCGCCTCGTTCATGCCGCCCAAGGGCGTCTTGCCCTCGACGATCAGCGAGCCGTTTCCGAAATAGATATTGGGCAGGGCCAGCGCCTCGCCCGCAGGCAGCTTGAAATCGATCACCCCGATCAGCGCCTTTGTGACGTGCATGATGATACGCTTGCCGCCCGCCGAACCGACGGCAAGCACCGGGCGATCCTGAGCATCATAGACGATATGCGGCGACATCGACGACAGCGGGCGCTTGCCAGGCTGCACCCGGTTGGCGACCTTTTTGCCGTCCTTTTCGGGCGCGAAGGTGAAGTCGGTCAGCTCGTTGTTGAGAAAATAGCCGTTCGCGATCAGCTGGCTACCGAACGGGCCTTCGACGGTCGATGTCATGCTGACGATATTGCCCGCGCCATCGACCGCGACGAAATGCGTAGTGCCCGCGACTTCGCTCGACAATGCGGCGGTGCGCGGCTCGGAGCCCGGCGGGGTGCCCGCTTCATATTTGTTCAACGCCTTGTCGGGATCGATCAGCGCCGCGCGCGACTTCACATAGGCCGGGTCGAGCAGGCCGTTGACCGGCACCGAAACAAAGTCGGCATCGCCCAGATAGCTTTCGCGATCGGCATAGGCGAGCTGCATCGCCTCGCCGATCAGGTGCCAGGTCTTGGCATTGTCCGGCCCCATCGCGCCGATATCGTGCGGCTCGAGCATGCCCAAGATCTGCTGCACCGTGGTCGCGCCCGAGGAGGGCGGACGCATGCCGCAGATCTTGTAGCCGCGATAGCGCGAGCAGACCGGCGGGCGCTCCTTGGCCTTGTACGCGGCAAGGTCCGCCAGCGTCATCGCCACCGGATTGACGCTGGCCTTGCTCACCGCATCGACCAGCGCCTGCCCGTGCTTGCCGGTATAGAAGGCATCGGGGCCCTGCTTGGCCACCGCGCGGAGCAGCTCGGCGAGCGCGGGATTGGTGACGCGGTCGCCGACGGTCTTGGGTCCGGTCGCGTTCCAGTAGACCGCGCGCGCATCGGGGAAGCGCGCCCAGATCGGCGCGAGCCGCGCCAGCGCCCGGGCCAGCGCATCGTTGACGACAAAGCCCTCTTCCGCGAGCTTGATCGCGGGACCGAACAGATCGGCCCAGGGCAGCTTGCCCCATTTGGCGTGCGTCATCGCCATAAGCCGGATATTGCCCGGCACGCCGACGCTGCGCCCACCCTGGAACGCTTCGATAAAGGGCAAAGGCTTGCCGTCTGCGCCGAGCAGCAACTGCTCGCTCGCCGAGGCCGGGGCCATCTCGCGCCCATCGATGGTCGCAAGCGTGCCCGTTGCCGCATCATGGTGCAGCAGCAGCCCGCCGCCGCCGATGCCGGAGCTTTGCGGTTCGACCACGGTCAGCGCGAGCATCATCGCCATCGCGGCATCGGCAGCAGACCCGCCCTTGCGCAGCATCTCCTGCCCGGCCGCCGTTGCGCGCGGATCGGCCGAGGAGACCACGCCCTTGCCGAGCGGCGCAGTAGCGGAGGTATCGGCGGGCGGCGTGCTCTGCGCATGGCAGGCGATCGAGAGCGAGGACAAAGCCAGCGCGGCGGCGGCAACGAAGGTGCGGGAGATGAAGCTCATGCTAAGCGTTATACTGGCATGGTGCGATGCGGCAAGCACCGCATCAGGCAGCCAAGACCTCCCTCGGTCGCGGGGATACCCCACGCGCCCAGAGTTTCTCGTGGAAGAAGAATGCGACCGCGTTGATCATCGGCTCGATGATCGCGAGGCCGCTGGCGATCTCGATCGATCCGGTGAAGGCATAGGCGACCGAGAAACCCACGGTGAGATGCACCGCAAGATAGCTCAGGGTCTTGGCAAGATCGCGGGGCATGGCAAACTCCTGTCGGCTCAACAGAGGTATTGATAATCATTTGCAATTAAGACTGCCAATGAGCGTTTTGCGGCGGGTTGATCGAGCGGGTCGATCAATTCGGGCCGGTCCGCTGGGGTTCACGTGAGGACGCGAAGGCGCGTAGAGCTTCTCAGCATGCCGTTCTCCGGCGAAAGCCGGAGCCCAGGAGCCGAGGGGCGAAAGCGCGCCTCTGGATTCCGGCTGTCGCCGGAAAACGAGAATCTTCGCGGCTTCGCGCCTTCGCGTGAACCAACGAGAACGCTCAGCCAGCGCCGACTGCCTCGCTCAAAGTCGCAAAGCCATCGCGCTGGAGCAGCGCCTCCAGCCCCCGGTTGATTCGCGCGGCGAGCCCCGGTCCCTCATAGACCAATGCCGAATATAGCTGCACCAGCGAGGCCCCGGCGCGGATGCGGGCATAGGCGTCGTCGGCGCTCGCGATGCCGCCGACGCCGATCAGCGGGATCGCGCCGCCGCTGGCCGAGCGGAAATCCTTGAGCCGCTGCTGCGCCAGGTCGCGCAACGGCGCGCCCGAAAGCCCGCCGGCCTCGCCAGCATGGCGAGAGCGCAAGGCGGGCCGCGAGATCGTGGTGTTCGACACGATCAGCGCATCGAGCCTTTTGTCGATCGCGATGCGGGTGATGTCGTCGATATCCGCTGCTTCCAGATCGGGCGCGAGCTTGAGGAACACCGGGCAGCCGTGACTGCCCCGCGCCTCGGTCACCGCATCGAGCAGGTCGGACAGGGCACCGGCGTCCTGCAGCGCGCGCAGGCCCGGCGTGTTGGGCGAGGAAATGTTGACCGTGAGATAGCGCGCGAGCGGCGCCATCGTCCGCGTCATCATCGCATAATCGGCGATGCGATCGGCCGAATCCTTGTTCGCGCCGATATTGACGCCGATGATCCCGGCACGCCCCTGCCCGGCCTTCAGCCGCGCGACCACGGCCTCCGCGCCGTGATTGTTGAAGCCCATGCGGTTGATCACCGCCTTGTCTTCGGCAAGCCGGAACAGCCTGGGGCGCGGATTGCCCGCTTGGGGCAGCGGTGTCACCGTGCCGATCTCGACGAAACCGAAGCCGAAGCCGAACATCGCGTGCGGCGCTTGCGCATTCTTGTCGAAGCCGGGCGCAAGCCCCACCGGTGTCGGAAAATCGAGCCCGGCAACGCGCATCGCCAGCACCGGATCGGGCCTGGGCGGCGCGGAGGCGGGCAGCAGGCGGAGGCCCGCGATGGTCAGCCGATGGGCATCCTCGCCATCGAGCAGGAAAAGGGCGGGCCGGGCGAGCGAGAACAGCATGTCGCCCTATGGCTTTGCGACGGGCCGATGGTCAAGCGGCGGCGAGACGGTTTACGTATGCGGTAACTCCCGATAGCTTCGCCATTAACCCTGCACGACATAACGGAAAACCGCTTCATGACCCTACGCCCGATCGCCCTTGCCCTTTTTCTCGCGGCCAGTCCGCTTGCCTTGACCGTCTCCGCCAGCGCCCAGAGCGCGCCCGCCGAGGCCGCTGCGCAGAACGCCGAACTCAAGGCCTTCTTCGACCAGGTCGATGCCGAGAATCTCGCCGCCGCGCCGCAGGGCAAGGCCTATCGCGGCATTCGCGACGGTGATTACGGCAAGTGGAACGACCCCTCGGATGCCGCCGAGGCCGCGGCCTTCGCACGCGGCCAGAAGGCGCTGGCGACGATGAAGGCGCGGTTCGACCCTGCGAAGCTCTCGCCCGAGGACCGGCTTAGCTACCGCCTGTTCGAATATCAGGCCGAGCGGTCGGCGCGCGCGCACCCCTATCGCAAGAACGAGTATATCTTCGACCAGATGAACGGCGCGCAGAGCCAGATGCCCGCGTTCCTGATCAACATCCACAGCGTCAAGAGCAAGCAGGACGCCGAGGCCTATGTCCAGCGGCTGCAGGGCATGGGGCCGCAGATGGATGCGCTGGTCGCCGAATCCAGGCAACGCTCGGAAGCGGGCGTTATGCCGCCGAAATGGGTCTATCCTTTCGTCCTCGACGATGCGCGCAACGTCATCAAGGGCGCGCCGTTCAATGAGGGCGCGCCGTCGACGTTGCTTGCGGACCTGACCAAGAAGGTCGAGGCGCTCGACATTGCCGCACCGGAAAAGGCCGCGCTGATCGAGGCGGGGCGACAGGCGCTCACCACCAGCGTCAAGCCCGCCTATCAGCGGCTGATCGCCGAGATGGAGCGGCAACAGGCCATCGCGCCGACCGAGGACGGCATCTGGCGGCTCAAGGACGGCGGCGCCTATTACACCCAGTTGCTCGCCAATTACACCACGACCGATCTTAGCGCCGACCAGATTCACCAGATCGGGCTCGACAATGTCGCGCGCATCCACGGGGAAATGCGCGAGATCATGAAGAAGGTCGGGTTCAAGGGCAGCCTGCAGGAGTTCTTCGCCTTTGTCCGCACCGACGACCGCTTCTATTTCAAGACGCGCGAGGACTATCTCGCCACGGTCGATACCAGGCTGAAAGCGATGCAGGCGAAGCTGCCCGACTATTTCGCGACGCTACCCAAGGCCCCGCTGACGGTCAAGGCGGTCGAGGCGTTTCGCGAGAAATCGGCGGGCAAGGCCTTCTACCAGAGCCCCGCGCCCGACGGCTCGCGCCCCGGCACCTATTATGTGAACCTCTACAATCTCAAGGACATGGCCTCGACCGAGCTCGAGGCACTAGCCTATCACGAAGGCCTGCCCGGCCATCACCTACAGCGCGCGGTTCAGACCGAGCTGGGCGACCTGCCGCCGTTCCGGCGCTTTGGCGGGGTCACCGCCTATACCGAAGGCTGGGGGCTCTATTCGGAAGAGCTGGGCAAGGACATGGGCTTTTACGAAGACCCCTATTCGGACTTCGGCCGACTGGGCATGGAGTTGTGGCGCGCCTGCCGCCTGGTGGTCGATACCGGCATTCACCACAAGCGCTGGAGCCGCGAGCAGGCGATCCAGTATCTGACCGACAACACCCCCAATCCGCCAGGCGACATCTCCAAGGCGATCGAGCGTTATGTCGTCTATCCCGGCCAGGCGACCGCGTACATGATCGGCAAGCTCAAGATCATGGAGCTGCGCGACAAGGCGCAGAAGACGCTGGGGCCGAAGTTCAGTTTCGCGCGGTTCCACGATGCCGTTCTGCGGAGCGGACCGGTGCCGCTGACGGTGCTCGAGGAGCGGATCGACGCCTGGATCCAGGCGGGCGGCTGAAAACCCCGGTTTTGCGGCGTTTCAGGGCAGACACCCGATTTTGCACGATTTTTCAGAATGTCGAATCTGTCCAATCGCCCTGACTCGCTTGCGATTATACACCGCCTTGCGACCCGAAGGGCTCAAGGCGGAGACGCCGAGAGTTCTTTTCCTAACAGGCGACCCTGATTTTTTCGGGGTCGCCTTTTTTTTGGTCCGATTTGGAGCTATACCCTCGCCCGGGTCGACAGAAAGATAAATCCGGCGAGAGGAGGACGGCGCAAACGCCGCGCCTGTCGTACGGCCGATTGGGGTCGCCAATGCCACATCTCGAATATGCGCTGCCCAGCGAACCGCTGAGAGAGTTCGTCTCGGTCTATTATCGCCTCACCTGCCCCGAACCTCTGGTGGTGGACGGCGAGCGCGCGGCGATTGCACAGCTGCGCATGGCCACCGGCGGACGCGTGACGCTGCACATGCCCGACGGCAGTTCGACCGTGTGCACCGGGGCGGTGCTGGTCGGGCCGACCACGGCAGCGGTGCGATTCGAGATCGAGGGGCCGTTCCACATGTTCGGCATGGGCATTACCGCCGCCGGATGGGGCGCCCTCACCCATGCCAGCGCTGCCGATTTCGTCGACAAGGTGGTGCCTGCAGCCACCGTGTTTCCGCGAATCGAAGAGCGCATGGCGTTGCTGCGCACTCTCGATACCCTGCCGCAGATGACGGCTGCGGCCGATGAGATCATCCAGGGCTTTGTCGATCAGGTCTCGCCCGAGATGGTCGAGTTCACGCGCATGGTCGATGCCTGGCTTGCCTCCAGCGTATCGCCGATGGTCACCGACCTGCACGCTCAGAGCAAACTTTCCGAACGTCAGCTGACCCGCCGGGTGAAACAGCTTTACGGGATGCCGCCCAAATATCTGTCGCGCAAATATCGCGCGCTGCGCGCCGCGCGTTCGCTGATCGATGCCGAACCCGACGAAGCAGACTATCTGCGCGACGCGTTCTACGACCAGTCGCACATGATCCGCGAGCTGAAGCTGTTTGCGGGCACGACCCCGACACGGCTGCGCACCGGCGAGGGCGAGATGGCGCGGCTGATCGACCAGCGCAGCCAGCTCAAGGGCGCGATCAACCCGCTGGTGGCAGAGACCTGAACGCCGCCTGCCGCGCCGACGCTCAGCCGAGCAGCACGAGTTCGAGCAGGTTGAAGCCGTCCTCGCGCCGGTAATCGGCAATCTCTGCCCAGGCGCGGATCATCGCGAGCCCGGCTCCGCCGCCGCGCTCCGCGTTCGGCGCATCGATCTCATCAGCTTCGCGCGGGTCGAAAGGGCGGCCATTGTCGGCCAGGATGATGCAGATTCCCGCTGGGTCCGGATAGAGGTCCAGCCAGCCGGACAGGGACCCTTCCACCGCGCCATGCTCGTAAACATTTGTCACAGCCTCTTCGACCAGAACGGCAAGCTTTGCGCCGAGCATGGGGGACAGGCTATGTTCCTCGGCAAAGGCCTGCGCCTGCGCGACCGCGCGATGTATCGATTCGGGACCATTGCCGTCCAGATCGCAGCGATACGGATTGAAATTGCGCGACGTCATGGCGCAGGTTATGCCATGCATGCGGGCAAGTGGGGATGCCTAATATGAGACGCGTACTGCTTGTAACACTGTCGCTGCTGGCCATGACCGCTCAACCCGCCTGGGCCGATATCGGCCGGGTCAAGAAAAGCGCAGGCGCCGCGCAGATCGAGCGCAAGGGCACGCGGATTAACGCTGCGGTGGGCACGTCACTGCTGCCGGGCGACGTGCTCGTCACCGGCAAGGGCGGGCAGATCGCGGTCGCCTTTGCCGACAACACCCGCTTTTCGGTCGGCCCCAACAGCCGCATCGCGGTCGATAAGTTCGACTTTGACCGCACCACGCGTTCGGGAGCCTTCGAGACCCGGGTGGAGCGCGGATCGCTGGGCGTCGTTTCGGGCCAGATCGCCAAGTCGCGGCGGGACGCGATGAAGGTGCGCACCCCCACCTCGCTGCTCGGCGTGCGCGGCACCCGCTTCATCATCAACGTGCCCGAATGATGCGCGCAAGGGGGCTTTCGATCGCGTTGCTCGCGCTGACCCTGGCCGGCTGTGCCGGGCCTTCGCTGCTGCTGCTCAGCAGCGAGGAAGGCGGGGAAGAGGGCGCACTGGCGGTGATCGACGAGAAATGCGGCAATCCCGACGGATCGACCATTGCCGGATCTTTCACCCGCACCAGGCTTTCGGGCTGTGCGCCGCGCCCCAAGGGTGTGGGCGAGGCGGCCCTCAAGCCGGAGGAGCGCAGCCTGATCGCCAATCTGCCGCCGCCACCGGCGCGCTTCACCATGTATTTCATTCCCGACACGACCGTGCTGGCGCCAGGATCGGAAGGCATGATCGATGCTCTTGCCGAGCATTTCAGGGCGCGGCCCGGCGCGGAGCTCGAGATCATCGGCTATACCGATACTGTCGGCAAGGCCGAGTATAACCTCACCCTGTCGCAGAAGCGCGCCGACGAGATCAAGGAACGGCTGGTGCAGCTGGGCTTCCCGGCCGAGGTCATCACCACGACGGGACGCGGCGAGACCGAATTGCGCTTCCCCACCCCCGACGAGACCGAGAATGGCGGCAACCGCCGGGTGGAAATCATCGTCCGCTGATCATCGGCGCTTGCCTGTACCGGCATGACCGCTACCACCATCGGTCAACGCTTGTTCCCGCGAGGCCCGATGCTCACCGATATTCAGATTTCGCGCGCCGCTAGCCTGCAGCGCATCTCCGCCATTGCCGAGACGCTCGGGCTGCCAGATGCAGCGGTCGAACCTTATGGCCATTACAAGGCCAAGATCGACCTCAAGGCGGCGGGACTCGACGGCGCCGAGCCGAGGGGCAAGCTGATCCTGGTCACCGCGATCAATCCGACGCCCGCCGGCGAGGGCAAGACCACGACATCGGTGGGGCTCGCCGATGCGCTCAACCGGATCGGCCACAAGGCAGTGCTCGCACTGCGCGAACCCTCGCTCGGCCCCTGTTTCGGCACCAAGGGCGGCGCGACCGGGGGTGGCTATGCCCAGGTCGGGCCGATGGAAGACATCAACCTGCACTTTACCGGCGATTTCCACGCGATCACCTCGGCGCACAATCTGCTCGCCGCAATGATCGACAACCACATATACTGGGGCAATGCGCTCGATATCGACGTGCGCCGCGTGGTCTGGCGGCGGGTGCTCGACATCAACGACCGCGCGCTGCGCGCCATCGTCCAGTCGACCGGCGGGGTCGGCAACGGCTTCCCGCGCGAAAGCGGCTTCGACATCACCGTCGCGTCCGAGGTCATGGCGATCCTGTGCCTGGCGCGCGACCTTGACGATCTGGAGGAACGGCTGGGCCGCATCGTCATCGGTTATACCCGCCAGCGCCAGCCAGTGACCGCGAGCGACCTCAAGGCGGCAGGCGCGATGGCGGTGCTGCTCGCCCAGGCGATCAAGCCCAATCTGGTGCAGACGCTCGAGGGCAACCCCGCGCTGCTGCATGGCGGGCCGTTCGCCAATATCGCGCATGGCTGCAATTCGGTGATCGCGACGCGCGCCGCGCTGGCGCTGGGCGATTTCGTGGTGACCGAGGCCGGGTTCGGCGCCGATCTGGGCGCGGAGAAATTCTTCGACATCAAGTGCCGCCAGGCCGGGCTCGATCCGGCGGCGGCGGTGATCGTGGCGACGGTGCGCGCGCTCAAGATGAACGGCGGCGTCGCCAAGGCCGAACTCGGCCATGAGGATGTCGAGGCGGTACGGCGCGGCAGCGTCAACCTGATCCGCCATATCGAGAATGTGCGCCAGTTCGGCGTGCCCGTCGTCGTCGCGATCAACCATTTCCACAGCGACAGCGAGGCCGAGATCGCGGTGCTGCGCGAAGTGGCCGAGGCGCAGGGCTGCGAGGCGCATCTGTGTCGCCACTGGGCCGAAGGCGGGGCGGGCGCGGAAGGGCTGGCACACGCGGTCGCGCGCATCGCAGCCAGCGGCGGAGCGCAGTTCAAGCCGCTGTATGACGATGCGTTGCCGCTGATCGCCAAGATCGAGACGGTGGCAAAGCGCATCTACCGCGCCGAGGGCGTTTCGGCGACGCCCGCCGTGCTGGCGCAGCTCCAGCGCTGGGAAGAGGCGGGATACGGCCATCTGCCGGCGTGCATGGCCAAGACGCAGTACAGCTTCTCCGCCGATCCGACGCTGCTCGGCGCACCGACGGGCCACGTCCTGCCGGTGCGCGAGGTGCGGCTGAGCGCGGGCGCGGGCTTTGTCGTCGCGATCTGCGGCGAGATCATGACCATGCCCGGGCTGCCGCGCGTCCCCGCCGCCGAAGCGATACGGCTCGATGCCGATGGCGAGATCGAGGGGCTGTTCTGAGCGGCATGACGCGCGCTCGGCGATCATCGCGCCCCATTGACAGCCGCACGGCTTGACGCCAAGCCCGCGGCCCATGGCGAGCGCATCTGCCCCTCTTTCCGACGAACGTTTCGGCCTCGACCGGCGGATCACGCTGCTCGGACCGCTGCCGCTCGATTGCGGCGCCGCGCTCGCACCGGTGCAGATCGCGTACGAGACCTATGGCAGCCTCAACGCCGACAAGAGCAACGCGATCCTGATCTGCCATGCGCTGACCGGCGACCAGTATGTCGCCTCGACGCACCCGATCACCGGCAAGCCCGGCTGGTGGCAACGGCTGGTGGGGGAGGGAAAGCCCGTCGATCCATCGCGCGACTTCATCATCTGCGCCAATGTCATCGGCAGCTGCATGGGCTCTTCGGGCCCGGCAACGGTCAATCCCGCGACCGGCGAGCCATGGGGCATGGACTTTCCGGTGCTGTCGATCGCCGACATGGTCCGCGCGCAGGCGCTGCTGCTCGATTATCTGGGCATTCCCGTGCTCTCCGCCGTCATCGGCGGATCGATGGGCGGCATGCAGGCGATCAGCTGGCCGGTGCTCTATCCCGACCGTGTCCGCGCCGCGCTCGTCATTGCCTCGACCGCACGCCACTCGGCGCAGAATATCGCGTTTCACGAGGTCGGCCGCCAGGCGATCATGGCCGATCCGCGCTGGCGCAAGGGGGCCTATTATGCCGATGGCGACGTGCCCGCATCGGGCCTCGCCGTGGCGCGCATGGCGGCGCACATCACGTACCTCTCCGAAGCGGGCCTCACCGAGAAATTCGGTCGGCGGCTGCAGGACAAGAGCGGCCAGGATTGCAGCGGCAGCAGCTTCGGCTTCGATGCCGATTTCCAGGTCCAGAGCTATCTGCGCCATCAGGGGATCAGTTTCGTCGACCGGTTCGATGCCAACAGCTATCTCTACATCACGCGCGCGATGGACTATTTCGACCTCGCAGAGCCCTATGACGGGGTGCTCGCCAGAGCGTTCATGGGCACGAAGACCCGCTTCTGCCTGATCAGCTTCGATACGGACTGGCTCTATCCCACCGCGGAATCGCGCCGCATCGTCCACGCGCTCAACGCCGCCGGGGCCGAGGTGAGCTTTGTCGAGCTGTCCTCGCCCTTCGGCCATGACGCCTTTCTGCTCGAATGCCCCGAAATGAACCGCATCGTCGATGGTTTCCTGCGCGCGGGGGCGAACGCGTGACCGGATTGCGCCCCGACCTCCAGATCATCGCCGAGAACGTGACGCCCGGCGCGCGCGTGCTCGATATCGGGTGCGGCGACGGCGCGCTGATGGCGGCGCTGCGCGACACGCGCCAGGTGCGCGCGCGCGGGCTCGAGCTCGACCCGGCCAACGTGAGCGCGGCGGTAGCCCGCGGCCTTTCGGTGATCCAGGGCGATGCCGATACCGATCTTGCCGATTATCCGTCGGACAGCGTCGATTACGCGATCCTCAGCCAGACGCTGCAGACCACGCGCGCGCCGCATCAGGTGCTCGAACAGCTGCTGCGTATCGGGCGGCAGGCGTTCGTCAGCTTCCCCAATTTCGCGCACTGGCGCATCCGCCTGTCGCTGGCGACGCAAGGCCGGATGCCTGTCACCCGGCTGCTGCCCGAAAGCTGGTACGACACGCCCAATATCCACCATGTCAGCATCGAGGATTTCCGCGATCTGATCGCGGCGCGCGGCTGGACCTGCGATGGCGCGTGGTTCCTGTCGGGCGGCAAGCCGACATCGCGCAGCATGGCCAATCTGCTTGCCGAACATGCCGTGTTCCTGCTGAGGCGCTGACCACATGAAGATCGGAATCATCGGAGCCGGGCTGGCAGGGCTCACCGCAGCGCGCGGGCTGGCAAAGGCCGGGCACGCGCTCGTGCTGTTCGACAAGGCGCGCGGCCCGGGCGGCCGGATGTCCACCCGCCGGACCGAAACCGGGCAGGGCATGGCGTATTTCGACCATGGCGCGCAATATTTCACCGTGCGGGACGCCGGTTTTGCCGAAACGGTCGCGCGCTGGGAGGTCGAGGGCGTCGCGGCGCGCTGGGCGGCGGCGGGCGACAATGCCTGGGTCGGTACCCCGGGCATGAACGCGATCATCAAGGCCGAGGCGGCGGGGCACGATGTCCGCTGGAACTGCCGGATCGAGCGGATCGTGCGCGAGGGCGCGGGTTGGCGGTTCGAGCACGATGCGGGCAGCGAGAGTTTCGATACCGCGATCGTCGCGGTTCCGGCAGAGCAGGTCGCGCCGCTGCTTGCCTCCCATGCCCCCGAATGGGCGGCGCTGGCCGAGGCCACGGTATCGCAGCCGTGCTGGACGGTCATGGCAAGTTTTGCCGAACGGGTCGATTTCGGTCCCGATTGCCTGCGCGACATGGGCGCGATCGGCTGGGCGGCGCGCAACAGCGCCAAGCCGGGGCGGACGGGGCCGGAAAGCTGGGTCATCCAGGGATCGCCCGCCTGGTCGGCGGCGCATCTCGAGGACGAGGCCGACAGCGTGATCGCGGCGCTGATCGCCGATCTGGCGGCGGCGACAGGTGTGGCGCTTCCCGAAACACTGGTCGTGCAGGCGCATCGCTGGCGCTATGCGCTGTCGGGCGCGGCGGCGCGGACGATGCTGTGGGATGAAGGTTCGAGGCTGGGGGTCAGCGGCGACTGGCTGATCGGACCCCGGATCGAAAGCGCCTGGGCCTCGGGCCGGGCGCTTGCGGCGGCGATGACCGCCTGATCGGATCACCTGAAGATCAGACGATCGCGCCGGGGCCGATGCTCGCGGCGAGGAACAGCGCCGAACTCAGGATCGCGAGCGCGGCGGCACCGATCTGGCTGGAAAGCTGGAGCGACATTGTTTCTTTTCCTTGAAAGATGACAGTGAACGGGCGGTCAGACGATGATGCCGGGGCCGACGCTGGTTGCGACCAGGATGACCGAGCAGATCGAAGCGAGAGCGGTGGCGAGGATGTTCATGGGGAAGGTCCTTTCGATTTCGGTTTGAGGTGCTGGCTGGGGATCAGGCGACGACGCCGGGAGCGACGCTGGCGGCGATGAACAGGCTGGAGGTCAGGATGGCGAGAGCGACGGCGGCGATCTGACTCTGGGCGTTCGAGAAGAGGGTCATGGCGGTGTCCTTTCGTGGGTATCTGGTGGTTCCGGTCGGTGTGTCCGGAGATGCCAGATACTTTGCACACGCCGTGCCAAACTGAGAAAACCACGCTATTCCAGCGACTTAGGCTTTTTCAGGCCCAAGTTGAACATGAACAAATGCTGACTGTTGGGAACATTTCCCATTAATCGGGATCAGTGCTGTGCGGGGGTTGCAGGCGCGTCAGCCTGCCGCAGGGACCAGCCCGGTCGCCTCGGCCTCGGCCTGCATGCGGCGCGCGAAGAAGGGCGAAATGGTGAACCGCGCCAGCACGTCGGAGGCGGGGGCGCCGGAGGGCGCGCCCACCAGCTTTTCCAGCGCGCGCCAATCGGCCCGGCCTTCCGCAACGCGGCCGTTGGCGGCCAGTGCCAGTGCGCGCCCGAGCAGGAAATTGGGCTGCGTCTCCAGTTCGGGCTTTTCCGCACTCAGCGCGAGTTGCAACGCTTCGGCGCGCTTGCCGTTGATGACGCGCGTGATCACAAGCGACGAGATCTGATAGCCCCCGGGCTGTTCGTTCAGCGCACTTGCGCGTTCTAGCACGGGTTCGGCGCCCGTGTAATCGCCGCACGCCATCAACAAGCTGCCCGCAAGGCCCAGCGTATCAGGCTCGAGCGGATTGCTCTCGATCGCACGGCGGGCAAAGGCGGTCGCGCGCGGGCAGTTGCCCCGCGCCCAGGCCGAGCGCGCCACCGCGATCTGCGCCAGCGCCGATGTTCCGTTGTTGCGCAACGCAGCTTCTGCAAGATCGCGCCCCCTGGCGGTCGGGGTCAGCGGCACCAGGCTCTTGCCGCGCGGCCGCGAAAGTTCGAGGAACGATTGCGCCTGCAGCACCAGCGATTCGTTGGGGAACAGCTTGGCCGATGCATCGAGGCATTGGCTCACCGCCGCCCGCTCCGCGGGATCGCGGCTCTGGCGGTAACTGTCATAGGCGATCAGGCAGGGATAGCCGGGGGACGTGTCGCCGCCCAGCAGCTTGCGCTGATGCTGGATGATCACCCCACCCGAGCGCGCGACCTCCGAAATGCCGTTCCCGATGGCCTGCTCGACATCCGGCGCCGCGATCTCGGTGCCGTCATGGTTTACCTCATAGGACCACAAGGTCGTCCCGCTCGCCTTGTGGCGCAGCGCGAGGAAGATCGGCGCGTTCGCCCGGGCCGGACCGGAACCGCTGCCGCGGACGACCAGCTGGTACGCGCGTGCCCTCTCCGTCTCGCTGACATCCTCGTGCGCAGCGCTGGTCACCGCGAGCATCTCGAAGCGCTGCAGGTGCATTTCGGCAATCTGCGCGGCGGTGTTGAGCGCGTCATTGCCGCTCGCCGGCTCGGTCAGGATCGTGACATGCGCGATCTGGCGGCGCATGTCGCGCCGTGCAGCCTCTTCGCTGGCGGTTTCGGGCTTGGCCAGCAACCAGATGACGTAGAGCAGGCCGAGCAGCAGCAGGATACGCACCACCCAGAGAATCCAGCCCCGGTCGATCCCCGATGGCGCCGGGGATGATGCCTGCGAGCGGGCGTGTCCCTGGCTATCTTCCGCGCCTGCAGCGCCCCCGAAGGCGGCCGTATCGCCCCCTGAGTTCGGCAACGACTGAGGTCCGGCTCCAACCGGCGCGGTGGCGGCCGGCTCTGCCATGGGCGCCAGCTCGACATTGTACCGCCCCACCGGAATGACGATGCGATGACGGCCTGCGGCCTCCTGCGCGGGCAGCCCGGCATAATGCAGTTCGAGCATCTTGCGCAGCCGACCGACCTGCACACGCGGATAGCTGTCGCTCTGCGGATCGAAGCTGTCGTCCCGGCCCAGGCCGTCGACCGCGATCTGATAGGCCTTGAGCCGCTCCCCGTTGCCCGCAAGTGTCTGTTCGACAAGATATTCGAGCAAACGCCGCAACACGGGTGAGCGGACGAACTCCGGCGAGCGCATCACCAGGGCAAGTTCGTTCTGCAATGCGCTTCTTTCAGGTTGCGCACTCACCTGCGTGTCATCCCTTCAGGGCTGGCGGATTGTCGGTAGCAACGGATGAAGCGCCCGGAACCGTTATCTTGTCCGTGTTTGCTTCCATGAGGATATAGGCCGAAATGTAACTTTGCAATCGAACGTGACATGAAAATGGCCGGAGGCACTGAAAAACTTGCATTTTACGGGTAACAACCAGCCCAATTGGCGTTTGGGGTTTTTGTTCCCAAGGGGTTGGAACCGCCGACCATCACCCCTATCGAGGGCATAGCATGCCGCCGCAAACCCCCTCCTCTGCCGATCGAACGGCCCCGCCCGCCATGCGCGAGACGCTGGGGCGGTTCCTGCCCTATCTCTGGCCAGCGGATCGGCCCGATCTGAAACTGCGAATCTGCGGGGCGATGCTGATGGTGCTGCTGGGCAAGGCGGCGGTGCTGTCGATGCCCTTTGCCTACAAGGCCGCGGTCGACCGCATGACAATCGACGGCACCACCATGGCGATGGCGGCGATCATCGCGGTGCTGGCCTATGGCGCGGCGCGGTTGGGATCGGTGCTGTTCGACAATCTGCGCAACGTGGTGTTCGAACGCGTCGGCCAGGAGGCAACGCGGACGCTGGCCGAGAATGTCTTCGTCCAGCTGCACCGGCTGTCGCTGCGCTTCCACCTCGCCCGCCGCACCGGCGAGGTCACCAAGGTGATCGAGCGCGGCACCAAGAGCATCGACGTGATGCTCTATTTCCTGCTGTTCAACATCGCGCCCACAGTGCTCGAGCTCATCGCGGTGCTCGTGATCTTCTGGATCAATTTCGGCTTCGGGCTGGTGCTGGCGACGGTGGCGATGGTGGCGATCTATATCGTCTTCACCCGCAAGATCACCGACTGGCGCAACCATCTGCGCGAAGCGATGAACACGCTCGACGGCAAGCAGCTCGCGCGCGCGGTCGATTCGCTGCTCAATTACGAGACGGTCAAATATTTCACCGCCGAGGAACGCGAGGCCAAGCGCTATGGCGATGCCGCGCGCACCTATGCCAATGCGGCAGTGAAGTCGGAAAATTCGCTCGCGCTGCTCAATATCGGCCAGTCGCTGATCACCAACCTGATGATGGCAGGCGCGATGGCCTATACCATCTGGGGCTGGAGCCAGGGGCAGTTCACCGTCGGCGATCTGGTGCTGGTCAACACGCTGCTGATGCAGCTGTTCCGCCCGCTCGACCTGCTCGGCATGGTCTATCGCACCATCCGCCAGGGGCTGGTCGATATGGCCGCGATGTTCGACCTGATCGACACGCCCGCCGAGATCGTCGATGTGCCGGGTGCTCCCGCGCTCGACATCCGTCAGCCTTCGGTCGAGTTCCGCAACGTCGATTTCGGCTATGATCCCGACCGGCAGATCCTGCACGGCTTGAGCTTCCGGGTCGAACCTGGTCAGACGCTGGCGCTGGTCGGCCCCTCGGGCGCGGGCAAGTCGACCATCGCGCGGCTGCTGTTCCGCTTCTACGATCCGCAAGGGGGCCAGGTGCTGATCGGCGGGCAGGATATCGCCAAGGTCACCCAAGCCTCGCTGCGCGCCGCGCTGGGCATCGTGCCGCAGGATACGGTGCTGTTCAACGACACCATCGGCTATAATATCGGCTATGGCCGCGAAGGCGCGACACAGGAGGAGATCGAGCGCGCGGCGCATGGCGCGGCGATCGGCACGTTTATCGAATCCTTGCCCAACGGCTATGACACCGAGGTCGGCGAGCGCGGGCTGAAGCTGTCGGGTGGCGAGAAGCAACGCGTCGCGATCGCGCGCACGCTGCTCAAGAACCCGCCGCTCACCATCTTCGACGAGGCAACCAGCGCGCTCGACAGCGCCACCGAGGCCGAGATTCTCGATACGCTGCGTTCGCTGGCCGAAGGCCGCACCACGCTGATCATCGCGCATCGGCTCTCCACCGTGACCCATGCCGATACGATCATCGTGCTCGACAAGGGCCAGGTGGCGGAGCAGGGATCGCATCGCGAGCTGCTGCAGAGGCGCGGGCTCTATGCGGCGATGTGGGAACGCCAGGCGCAGGAACGCGCCAAGGAAGAGGTGGCGGCATGACGATGACGGCGGCAATTCTCGCGGCACTGGCGCTGCAGGGCGTAGCGCTCGATCCGCCGGTCGAGGCCGAGGCGGCAGAGGTGGAGCAACCGACGCGCTCGGGCCCGTGGAACGACATGTATGGCGAGCCACAGCATCCAGGCGCGACCTATCGCGTGCGGCTGTTCGTGCATGCCGCGCAGGCCTGTCTTCATTTTGCCGGCGAAGAGCCCTATGATGCCGAGCGCGCCGAATTCCTCAACGCGATGATGGATGAAAGCTGCGCCGGGCTGAAAGAGCGCTATAGCGCGATCCTGGCCGATCCGAAGACCGATGCGCCGTCGCGCGCACTGGTCGAGAAAGCATGGGAGCCGTTTCGTGAGTGACAAGCTTTCCAGGATTCCCGCCGCCGTGCTGGCTGCCGCGCTGCTGATGCTGCCCGCCTGCAAGGACCGCAACCAGTCCGACCGTTCGCCGGTGCAGATGCCGCCGATCCTCGCGTCTGCCACCGCCGCACCCGCAGCCATGCCCATAGCCATGAAAGAGACAAGCATGTTCACACCGCTGACCGATGATGTTCAGGTTTCCCCGCAGATCAGCCTCGATCAGGTGGCGGCAGCCAAGGCGGAAGGCGTGACGGTGATCATCAACAACCGCCCCGATGGCGAGGACCCGAGCGCGCCGCAAAGCGCCGAGATCGAGGCGGCAGCAAAGGCTGCCGGGATCGATTATGTCTCGATTCCCGTCACCCATGCCGGTTTCTCCGCCCCGCAGGTCGATGCGATGATCGCGGCGCTGGACAAGGCCGAGGCGAGCGGCGGCAAGGTGCTCGCCTATTGCCGATCGGGCACGCGCTCGACGCTGCTCTGGTCGCTCGCCCAGGCCAAGCAGGGGCGCAGCCCCGCCGAACTCACTCGCATCGCGGCGCAGGCTGGCTATGACCTGACCCCGATCCGTCCGATGCTCGACGCGCTCTCGGGCAAGGCGGATTGACAACACCAGATCCTTCCCGAGCTCGTCTCGGGCCAGGTGGACTGACTAAAAAATCCTCCCTGAGCCCTTCCATGCCAGAACTATCCGTTTGCCCTTCCACCACCCGCTATGCGGGCGGTCCCCCTCCCCCAGGACGCTGTGGGAGGATTTCATGGTTAACCCGATAATAACCATCTTGTGACCAATCTTGCTCATTCCACCGCGGCGACTCTGCGGTGGCGATGCAAGGAGAATGGGGCATGGCCAGCCATCCCGGCGCGGCATCCGGCAATTCCGCAGCGGCACTCACGCTTGCCGAGCTGCGCGAGTTCGCGAGCTTCTCACCCGCGGCACAGCGCTATATCAAGCGCGCGCTCGATATCGGCCTCGCGCGCGAGGACGCGTTCAAGCGCTGGGCGCGCAATGCCGAGGAAACCGCCTCGATCCGCATGCATTATCTGGTCTATCAGGACCTCAAGCTGCTGCGCGGCAATGTGCCCGATGCACCGCATGAGGACGGGTTCGAGCATTTCATGGCGCTCCTGGTGCGGCTGGCGGCGTTCGATCTGGCGCAGGGCCGGATCGAGAGCTTCTCGGCCTTCCGCTTCCTCTACGAACGCCTGCTCGGCGCGGATGTGCGCCCCTGGCTGCCGTCGGCCTATTGCGCCGCCGCCGCGCTGCCGCAGATTCAGCCCGAACGGCGCAAGATGCTGCTCCAGTCGATCAGCGAGGCGGCTGCCACTGCTCCGGGCTGGTCGCTGCGCGCGCCGGTCTTCTTCCCCGAATGGGTCGAATGGGTGAGCGGCGACGCCGCGCATTGAGGGGCTCGTTTAGCGCACACGTCCCTCGACTTCGCTCGGGACAAACGGAAAATGGGATGGTGCCCCTAGGAAATGGGCCTCCCGATATCAGCTGAGCCTATTTACCCCCGTTTGTCCCGAGCGAAGTCGAGGGACGCTACAGAGCGCCGGTTGCCGGATCAGCTCGTCCCCACCAAAGCCGCGACCGCCACGCGGCGATAGATTCGCGCCAGCACGTCCAGGTCCGCCACAGCCACCGCTTCATCGAGCTTGTGCATCGTCGCGTTGCACAGGCCGAATTCCACCACCGGGCAGATGCGTGAGAGGAAGCGCGCGTCGGACGTGCCCCCCGTCGTCGACAGCTCGGTTTCCACCCCCGTCTCCGCGCGGATTGCCTCGGCAATGATGCCCGAAAGCTCGCCCGGCGGAGTGAGGAAGGCCTCGCCCGAAATCTTCGCCTCGACCGTCCCGCCCAGCGGCTCGGCAATGCCGCGAATCAGCTCGATCAGAGATTCGCCGCTGTGCAGATCGTTGAATCGGATGCTGATCCGCGCCTCGGCGGCGGCGGGGATGACATTGTGCGCCGGGTTGCCGACATGCAGGTCGGTCACCTCGATATTGCTCGGCTGGAACCAGTCGGTGCCCTCGTCCAGCACCACCGCCTCGATCGCCGAGAGGATCGCCACCAGCTTCGGGATCGGATTGTCGGCCAAATGCGGATAGGCGACATGGCCCTGCTGGCCGGCCACGCGGATCCACATGTTGACCGAGCCGCGCCGCCCGATCTTCACCATGTCGCCGAGACGGTTGACCGAGGTCGGCTCGCCCACCAGGCACAGGTCGGGAATGGTATTTTCGCGCAGCATCAGGTCGATCAGCGCGCGGGTGCCGTAGATCGCCGGCCCTTCCTCGTCGCCGGTGATGATCAGGCTCAGCGTCCCCGCCTCGCGCGGAATATCGGCGGCGGCGGCGACGAAGCTCGCGATCGAGCCCTTCATGTCGACCGCGCCGCGCCCGTGCAGCAGATCGCCGCGGACTTGCGGTTCGAACGGATCGCTCGCCCAGCCCTTGCCCGGCGGCACCACGTCGAGATGCCCGGCAAAGGCGAAATGCCGCCCCGCATCGCCCGATGGCCGCCGGATCGCGAACAGATTCTCGACCGGACCGTCGGGCGCCGCGCCGCAGACGAAGCGCGTGACTGCAAAGCCGAGCGGCGCGAGCATCGCCTCGAGACAATTGAACACCGCGCCGGTGGCGGGCGTGACGCTTTCGCAGGCGATCAGCCGGCTGGCAAGCTCGAGCGGTGCGGCGGAAATCATCGCGGTATCGGTCATCGGGGCTTTCTCGTTGGTCGCAGGCGCATTTGAGTGATTTCGAGTGAAATGGAACATTTCACGGCTCGGAAATCACGGCAAAACAGAAATATAGAGCCAGCTTTTGATTCCATCAAAATCTGGCTCTAACATCGCGCCATGCCCAAAGTCGACCTGCAAGCGGTTCCGCAAACCAACGCCACCGGATATCCGCCGCATCTGGCCGATGTGGTCCAAGGCCGCTGGTATCGCCGCCTGTCGCCCGCGCTCGGCCTGACCGATTTCGGCGCGAGCCATGTCGTGCTCAAGCCCGGGGCCTGGTCTGCCCAGCGCCACTGGCATGAAAACGAGGACGAGATTCTGGTGATCCTGTCCGGCGAGGCGGTGCTGGTCGATGACCATGGCCGAACGCCGCTGGTTGCCGGGGATATCGCGGCCTTTCCCAAGGGCGAGCCCAATGCGCATTGCCTGGTCAACGAAAGCGATGTGGATTGCACGTTCCTGGTGATCGGCCAGAGCGTCAATGGCCCCTGCCATTATCCCGATGTCGACATGCATGAGAACGGTGCGGGCGACAAACGCCGCAAAAATGGCACCCCTTTCTGAAGCCTGTTTCCTGATCCCCTGAGGGCCAGCTCGCCCCTATTGCGATGACCGCACGTCACAACCTGCCCCAAATGGCAGGCACCGATCCTCCATGCCCTGACCTTGCGCGGTTGACCGCAGGCCGAAAACACTTAATAGGCTATTGCGAATCGCTAGCATTAGCAAAAGGGGTTTTCATGACACGTTGGTTGGTATCGGCAGGGCTGGTGGCCCTGTGTGTTGCGCAAGCACCGCTCCTCGCAGCAGAGAGATCACAGGGTGAGACCGAGGCGCTCGACGAAGCCGAGGCTGGCGACGGGCGCACCATCGTGGTTTCGGCCACGCGCACGCCCATCACCATCGACGAGGCCCCCGTCACCATCTCGGCCAAGACCGACGAGGAGATCGCCGACGAGCTAGCGACCGACATCAAGGACCTGGTGCGCTTCGAACCCGGGGTCAGCGTCCGCCGCCAGCCCGCCCGTTTTGGCGCGGCACTGGGCACCACCGGCCGCGCGGGCAATGAGGATTTCACCATTCGCGGCATCGGCGGCAATCGCGTGTTGATCCAGGTCGATGGCGTGCGCCAGCCGATGGGCTTCAGCTTCGGAGCGCAAAGCGTGGGCCGGGGCGATTCGGTCGATATCGGACTGGTCAAATCGGTCGAGATCCTGCGCGGTCCGGCTTCCGCGCTCTATGGCAGCGATGGCCTGGCGGGCGCGGTCAGCTTCACGCTCAGCGATCCCGAGGACATTCTGAAGGGCAAATCGGTCGCTGGCCTCGTGCGCGGCCAATATGCCAGCGCCGACAACGAGTTTGCCGAAACCGCGATCCTGGCCGGGCGCAGCGGCGAGCTGTCGGCCATGATCGCCTATACGCGGCGCGATTTCGAGGAGCTGGACAATCGCGGCACCAATGACGTGCTGGGGGCGAACCGCACCACGCCCAATCCGCAGGACGGGCAAAGCAACGCTGCGACCGCACGGCTGGTCTGGGACCCCGCCGGTGGCCACAAGTTCCGGCTTACCGGCGAATATCTCGACAACCGCATGGTCACCGATCTGCTCTCGGGCCGATCGGCAACGGTCGACAATCTGGTCGCGCGCGACACCGGCAAGCGCTGGCGCGTGGCGGGCGACTGGACCTGGGAAGGCACCGGCGTGATCGAACTGGCGCGGGCAAGCCTGTACTGGCAATCGGCCAAGGATCACCAGTTCACGCAGGAAGACCGCACCCCGCTCGCCGATCGCACCCGGCTCAACACCTTCGACAACCGCGTCTATGGTGCCTCGGCCGAAGCGCGCGCCGCGTTCACGACTGGCCCGTTGACGCACAAGCTGGTCTTCGGCGGCGATGCCAGCTTCACCCGGCAGGAAGGCCTTCGCGACGGTACCGTGCCGCCCGCAGGAGAGCGCTTCCCGTCCTCCGCCTTTCCGGTGACCGACTATACGCTCGCGGGGCTCTTTTTGGGCGACGAGATCAGCGTCGGCCCGCTCACGCTGTTTCCGGCGCTGCGCTTCGACTATTACAAGCTCTCGCCGCAAAGCGACCCGCTGCTGCCGGCGACGTTCGTGACCACCGGCCAGTCGGGCAACCGCTTAAGCCCCAAGATGGGCGCGGTGCTGAAACTGAACAGCGAGGTGCGGCTGTTTGCCAATTATGCGCAAGGCTTCCGAGCCCCCGAGCCCTCGCAGATCAACCAGTTCTTCGAGAATCTCGCCCAAGGCTATACCTCGCGCCCCAATGCCGATCTGGGGCCGGAACGCAGCGAGAGCATCGAGGGCGGCATCCGCTTCACCAGCGAGGCGGTGAGCCTCAGCGCCACCGCATTCAGCGCGCGCTACAAGGATTTCATCAGCCAGGAAGTGGTCGGCGGCGGCTTCACGCCGAACAATCCCGCGATCTTCCAGTTCATCAACCTCGACCGGGTGAAGGTGGAAGGCGCCGAGGCGCGGCTCGAGCTGCGCGACAGGAACGGGCTCAATGGGCAGGTCGCACTCTCTTATGCCACGGGCGACGTCATCGATCCGCAGGCAGGCACGCGCGTGCCGCTGGCGACGGTCGATCCGCTGAAGCTGGTCGCGGGCATCGGCTGGCGCGACCCGAAGGGACGGTTCGGCGGGCAGCTGATCGCCACGCACAGCGCGCGCAAGTCCGAGGAACGCAGCGCGGGCGTGTGCACCCCCTCGTGCTTCCGCCCCGAGGCCTTCACCATTCTCGATGCGACGGCATTCATCGCGCTGGGGCCGGTAAAGCTACGTGCGGGTCTGTTCAACCTCACCAACGCCAAATACGCCTGGTGGTCCGACGTGCGCGGGCTCGCCAGTACCACGACCATCGCCGATGCCTTTACCCAGCCGGGCCGCAACGGCAGTGTTTCGTTGACTTATCGCTTCTGAGTCGCAATACCGTTATCAATAAATAGCAGGGGTTCTCATATGAAGAGCAGGATCATCGCCTTTGCCGCCGCCAGCCTCGTCGCGCTGGCCTCCACCACCGCGCTTGCCCATCCGCCGATTGCCGAACGTCCCGCACAGGAAGAGGCCGCCGCTTTCGAAGCCGATCGCGCCGACATCCTGGCGATGGCGGGCAATTTCAAGGTGCGCTTCGACATGCAGGAAGCGACGCCCTGGACCAGCGGCTACACCCCGCTCGACCGCAAGATTTCGGGCGGGCACGAGGTCGTGCGCGTGATCGAGGATACCGGCCGCCGCATCGTGCTGCAGCACATTCTGGTCAGCGAGATCGACGGCAAGCCGCACATCACCAAGCACTGGCGGCAGGACTGGGAGTACGAGCCCGCCAAGGTGCTGGTCTATTCCGACCGCAATGCCTGGACCTGGGAGGACGTGCCCGAAAAGATGCGGCGCGGTCGCTGGTCGCAGACCGTGTGGCAGGTCGATGACAGCCCGCGCTATGCCGGCTGGGGCCAGTTCGAGCAGCAGGGCGGGGTGCGCCGCTGGCGCTCCAACTGGACCTGGCGTCCGCTCGCCCGGCGCGATGCGGTGCGCAACCCGGTCTATGACCGCTATTACGCGATCAACCGCCACCAACCTACGCCCGATGGCTGGGTGCACTGGCAGGACAATATGAAAATGGGCGTGAAGGACGGAAAGCTGCAGCCGATCGTCCAGGAATATGTGCTCAACACCTACACCAAGTTCGATGGCTATAACGTCAAGGCAGCGGACGATTACTGGGCCGCGACCAAGGACTATTGGGCCGCTGTGCGCGCCGAATGGGACAAGGTGGCGAGCACCAAGGGCGGCATCGCGATCCAGGAAGAAGCACAGGCCGGAACCATTATCAGCGCCCGGCTGCTGACGATGGCGGACGAGATTGTCGAGGGCAAGCTGAGCCCGGCCAAGGCCATTGCAGAGGCGCAGAAGCTGATCGGCGACAATACGAGGGCGATCGACACGAAACAGGTCGCCAGCGCCCGGTAGTCAGGTTCGGCGCTCCGCCCCCTGTTGGAGCGCCACTCGTCCCCCGCCATGCCGCCTGGACACGGCGGGCGGGGGACATTCCATGTCAGTGATCGTGCTGCGACAGCGCCTCGAGCACATCTTCGAGCCGCGCCGGATCGCCCATCGCGACGACACGTCCGTCGCTGTCCTTGTGCAGCGGATCGCCGTTCCAATCGCACATATGCCCGCCTGCGCCTTCGACCACGGGGACCAGAGCGGCGAAATCGTGCAGCTTGAGCTCGCTTTCGCAGACCAGATCGACCGATCCTTGCGCGACCAGCGCATAATTATAGCAATCGCCGCCCCAGATCAGCCGCCGCGTATCGCATTGCTTGGCGAGCGCCATGAAATGCATCGCGTCATGATCGCTGAACAGGTGCGGGCTGGTGGTGGCGAGCACCGCATCGCCGATCTCGGGGCAGAGCCGCGCCTTGACCGGCCTGCCGTTGAACGTGGTGCCGCGACCGGTCGCGCCGACCCAGCGCTCGCGCCCGATCGGCTGGTCGATCACGCCCAGCACCGGCCATTCCTCGGCGATCAAGGCGATCAAGGTGCCGAATATCGGGCGTCCGGCGATGAAGCTCGTCGTGCCGTCGATCGGATCGAGCACCCAGACCCGGCCCGTCGTTCCGGGCTTCTCGCCATATTCCTCACCGATCACACCGTCTCGCGGGGCCTCGGCATCGAGGATGGCGCGCATCGCCGCCTCGGCAGCGCGATCGGCCTCGGTCACGGGCGACGCATCGGCCTTGCGATCGGTGGTGAAATCGGCGCGGTAAAAGGGACGAATCGCTTCCCCCGCCGCATCGGCGAGCCGCTGCGCGAGCTCGATATCCTTGCTGTGTATCATGATGATCTAGCTAGGGACTGACGGAACGCTTGGCCAGAGGCGATGGCGTCAGAACAGGCCGAGCGCCGCCACCTCGGCGTCGGACAGCAGTATGCCGAATTCGTCCGCGAGCAGGGCGCGCATCGCCCCGACACCGGCAATCGGCAATCGCTCGGTCTCCGCCCCGCGCTGGACGCTGAACTGATCGTTGGTGATCGACTTGAGCCCGTTGCGCGTCACCTGGCTGACCAGCACGTTGCGGATGAAGCGCGATTCGGGCGAGGTCGCGGTCCAGTGGTTGGACATGGCGATATCGGTGGGATGGGCAAGCTCGTCGGTGAAGCTGTATTGCGGGCGGACCTCGCCGCCGAAATGGCGCTCGAGCATCCAGCCGAACGTGTCGTCGTGGCGCAGCCGATGGACCGCGCCGTCATTGCCTGCGGCCTGTGCCCCATCGGCGATCCGCATCGCGGGGACATGCCCGCCGCCAAAGCCCGCATCGGCGAGCCAGCGCTCGCCCTCCAGCCAGACGGCCAGCACGATATGCGTGCGCGGCGGCACCGGATCGCCCGGCTGCTGGCGGAACCAGACACGTGCGAGCAGCGGATCGACGCGAAAGCCCAAGGCTTCGAGCGCGCGCTGGAACAGCGGGTTAAGCTCGAAGCAATAGCCGCCGCGCGTTCCCGAGAAGAGCTTGGCGGCAATCGCATCGGGCGCGACATCGACCCCGCGCCCGAGCCTGGGGTCAAGCGCATCATAAGGAATGGCGAGCCGCTGCGCCCAGAGCAGCGCATCGAGCCCGGCGAGATCGGCCGCTGGCCGCTGCGTCAGAGCCAGCCGTGCGAGATAGCGTTCGAGAAAATCGCTCAACGCGCCGTGCCCGTTTGCTCCGGCACGGCCACGCGCAGCGGCTGGCCATCGGGCACGACCCAGCTCGAAACCGCGCGCAGGCCTTGCGGCCCCGCCCTGCCCCAGTGCACGGTGCCCGGCGCGATGCGGATCGCCTGCCCGGGCAGCAAGGTCAGTTCGCCCTGGCCTTCGCGCACGATCACCGTGCTGCCGCCGAGGATGTAGAGAAATTCCTCGCCATGATGGTAATGGCGCGGAATCGGGGCATTGGCGGGAATATTCAGATCACCGGTCACAAGGTGATGGCCGGGCGCGGCCTGAATCGGTCCGGACAGAACCTCGGTGATGCCTGGCTTGGGCTGATACACCACGGCACCCTGCGGACCGGGAGAAGCGCAAGCGCCCAGCCCCGCTGCCAGCGCGATCAGCACGGGCAGGCTCGGGCGCACGGGCCGATCAGTCGAACAGGCTGGAAACCGAGCTTTCGTCGGCGATGCGGCGGATCGCCTCGCCGATCAGCGCTGCCATCGGCAGACTGCGGATGCGGCTCGATTCGGTGACGGCCTCGGTCGCCTGGATCGAATCGGTGATGACCAGCTCCTTGAGTGCGCTGTTGTTGACGCGTGCCACCGCGCCGCCCGAGAGCACGCCGTGCGTCACGTAACTCACCACATCGACCGCGCCGGCGTCCTTCAGCGCCTGCGCCGCGTTGCACAGGGTGCCGCCCGAATCGACGATGTCATCGATGAGGATGCAGAAGCGCCCTTCGACATTGCCGATGATGTTCATAACTTCCGATTCGCCGGGACGCTCGCGGCGCTTGTCGACGATCGCCAGCGGCGCGTTGTCGAGCCGCTTGGCGAGCGCACGCGCGCGCACCACGCCGCCCACGTCGGGCGAGACGACCATCAGCTTGTGCTCGCCGAACCGCGCCTGGATGTCCGCCGCCATCACCGGTGCAGCATAGAGATTGTCGGTGGGGATATCGAAAAAGCCCTGGATCTGTCCGGCGTGCAGATCGACCGAAAGCACGCGGTCGGCGCCTGCGACAGTGATCAGATTGGCGACCAGCTTGGCCGAGATCGGCGTGCGCGGGCCGGGCTTGCGGTCCTGCCGGGCATAGCCGAAATAGGGGATCACTGCGGTGATGCGCCGCGCCGATGCACGCTTCAATGCATCGATGCAGATCAGCAGTTCCATCAGATTGTCGTTAGCGGGATAGCCGGTCGACTGGATGACGAACACGTCTTCGCCGCGCACATTCTCATGGATTTCGACGAAGATTTCCTCGTCGGCAAAGCGGCGGACGCTGGCATCGGTCAGCGGCATTTCCAGATAGGCGGCAATGGAGCGCGCCAGCGGCAGGTTGCTGTTGCCGGAAAGGATTTTCATATGGCTTCCCCGTTGCCTTGATCGCGCCCGCCTTAGCCAGATGGTCCGCAAACCGGAAGATGAAACTTTGATGAAATGCAGGCGGCGGCTCTCCCCTTCCCATCAAAAGCTGTTGCCGCTCCCCTGGCCAGCCCCTATCCCGCAGCCATGACCGACCGGCTTATCATCACGCTTGTCCAGTGCGGGCAGACCATGGGCGATCTGGCACGCAATGCCGATGCGATGCTGCAGGCGCGCGCCGAGGCGCAGGATTGCGACCTTGTCGTCTTTCCCGAGTTGCAGCTGATCGGCTATCCGCCCGAAGACCTGGTGCTGAAACCTGCGCTGATCGCACGCGCCGAGGCGGAGCTCGAGCGGCTCGCGGCGGCCACGGCAGATGGCGGCCCCGCAATGCTGGTGGGCAGCGTGTTCCAGCGTGAGGGCGCGCTGTACAACGGCATCGCGCTGCTCGACGGCGGAGCGATTGCGGCGGTGCGGCTGAAGCACGAACTGCCCAATTACGGCACGTTCGACGAAAAGCGGCTGTTCGCTTCGGCCCCGCTGCAGTCGCCGGTGCCGTTCCGGGGCGTGATGCTGGGCCTGCCGCTGTGCGAGGATATCTGGTTCCCCAAGGTGTGCGGGCATCTGAAAGCGATGGGCGCCGAATTGCTGATCGCGCCGCATGGCAGCCCCTACGAGATCGAGAAAGACGACCGCCGCCTGCACAATGTGGCGCGCGCCCGCGTCGCAGAAACCGGATTGCCGCTCGTGTTCCTCAACCGTATCGGCGGGCAGGACGAGCTCGTGTTCGACGGCGCCTCGTTCGTGGTCAATGCGGACGGCGCTCTGGCGCATCAACTGCCCGACTGGGAAGCGGCGACCGTACGCACCGAATGGACGCGAGGGCAAAGCGGCTGGGTCTGCGCGCCAGGCGAGATCCATTCGCTCGATCCATTTCCGCAGGACGTCTATCACGCGATGATCGTGGGGCTTCGCGATTATGTGAACGCCAATGGCTTCCCGGGCGTGGTGCTCGGCCTGTCGGGCGGGATCGACAGCGCGCTGTCCGCTGCGGTCGCGGTCGATGCGCTGGGGGCGGACCGGGTGTGGTGCGTGATGCTGCCAAGCCGCTATACCAGCCAAGCCAGCCTCGACGATGCCGCCGAATGCGCGCGGCTGCTGGGCTGTCGGCTCGACACGATCGGAATCACGCCCGCGGTCGATGCCTTCGATGCAATGCTGGCCCCCAGCTTTGAAGGCCGCGCCCCGGACCTCGCCGAAGAGAATATCCAGTCGCGCATCCGTGCGGTCACGCTGATGGGGCTGAGCAACAAGTTCGGTCCGATGCTGCTTACCACCGGCAACAAGAGCGAGATGAGCGTCGGCTATGCCACCATCTATGGGGACATGTCGGGCGGCTATAATGTGCTGAAGGACGCCTATAAGCTCACCGTGTTCGACCTGTCGCGCTGGCGCAATGCCAACAAGCCGCCGCTCGGACTTGGCCCCGACGGCCCGGTCATGCCCGAAAGCGTCATCACCAAGCCGCCCAGCGCAGAGCTGCGCCCCGATCAGCGCGACGACGACAGCCTGCCGCCCTACGAAATCCTCGACCCGATCCTGCACGGCCTGGTCGAGGAGGAGCTGAGCGTCGCCGAGATCGTCGCGCGCGGCTTTGACGAGGCGACCGTCACCCGGATCGAGCGGTTGCTCTACCTCGCCGAATACAAGCGCCGCCAGGCGCCGCCGGGGGTAAAGCTGGGCATCCGCAATTTCGGCCGCGACCGGCGCTATCCGATCACCAACCGGTTCCGGACGGGATAGACTTGCATCTTGTATCGTTACGCGATATAGAAGCAACGTGATCGTCAGCTTCCGCCACAAGGGCTTGCGCCTGCTGTACGAAACCGGATCGACCAGAGGCATTCAGGCCGCGCACAAGGCCAAGCTGCTCAGCATATTGGCAGCACTGGACGTCGCCACGGCTCCGGCGGAACTCAACCTTCCGTCCTATCGTCTGCATCCGCTCAAGGGCGATCTGGCGGGACATTGGTCGATCTGGGTGAACGGGAACTGGCGTGTGACCTTCTGCTTTGTCGGAGTCGATGTCGAACTTGTCGACTATCAGGATTATCATTGAGGCTGATTGCTATGATGAAGACCCCGCCCCATCCCGGACTGATGCTGCGCGATGATGTCATTGCGCCGCTGGGCCTGGGCGTCACCGAAACCGCCCGCAAGCTGGGCATGTCGCGCGTGGCGCTTTCGCGTGTCGTCAATGGCCGCGCGGCGATCAGTCCTGATCTCGCGATCCGGCTTGAGCGTGCCGGGGTCAGCACCGCGCGGTTCTGGATCAGCTTGCAGGCGAACTATGATCTTGCCATGGCGCTGGGTCATGACCAGCCTGATGTCGAACCGCTGCAATCTGCGGCGTGATCGGGCGATCTTCGATTGCCCCCAAGAACGAGCCCCCTTACCCCATGACCATCACCCGTTTCGCCCCGTCCCCCACCGGGCACCTGCATATCGGCAATATCCGCACCGCGCTGCATAACTGGATGTGGGCGAAGAAGACCGAAGGCCGCTTCATCCTGCGCATCGACGATACCGATGCCGAGCGCAGCCGGGAGGAATATGTCGAGGGGATCCGCGCGGACCTCGCCTGGCTGGGGCTCGCTCCCGATGCCGAATATCGCCAGTCCGAGCGCTCAGCGCTATACGAGGCGGCGTTCGACAAGCTGCGCGCCGCGGGCCGGGTCTATCCGTGCTATGAGACCGCGCAGGAACTCGACCTCAAGCGCAAGATCGCTTTGGGACGCGGGCTGCCGCCGGTCTATGATCGCGCTGCGCTCAACCTGACCGAGGCCGAGCGTTCCGATCTCGAAGCGCAGGGGCTGAAACCGCACTGGCGGTTCAGGCTCGATCATGACGAGCCGATCGCCTGGGACGACCTGATCCGGGGCGCGCAGAAATTCGATGCAGCAAGCCTGTCCGACCCCGTCATCCGCCGCGCCGATGGCAGCTGGCTGTACATGCTGCCGTCCGCGATCGATGATGTCGACATGGCCATCACGCATGTCGTGCGCGGCGAGGACCATGTGTCGAACACCGCCGTCCAGCTGCAGATGTTCACCGCGTTGGGCAGCACCCCGCCGGCATTCGCGCACGAGGCGCTGCTGACCGGCGCGGAAGGCAAGCTCTCCAAGCGATTGGGCTCGCTGGGCGTGGGCGAACTGCGCGAAAAGCACATATTGCCCCAGGCGATCGTCGCGCTGCTCGCCCGGCTGGGCACCTCCGACCCGGTCGAGCCGTTGCACGACCGCGCCGCGCTGCTCGAGACGTTCGACTTTGCACGCTTCGGCCGTGCGCCCGCGCGTTTTGCCGAGGAGGATCTCGAGCGGATCAACCGCCAGCTCGTCCACACCGCCGATTTCGCATCGGTCGCGGAAGAGCTGCCGGGCGAGATAGACGAAGCGATCTGGCACGCCATCCGCCCCAATATCGCGCATCTGGGCGAGGTCGGCGATTACTGGCGGATCATCACCGGGCCGGTCGACGCGCCCGCGCCCGAGCCGGACGATACCGCCTATCTGGCCGAGGCGCGCACCGTTCTGGAAGGGCTCGAATTCGGCCCGATGGTCTGGAAGGACTGGACCGAGGCGCTCAAGGCCAGCACCGGGCGCAAGGGCAAGACGCTGTTCCTGCCGCTGCGCCGCGCGCTCACCGGCATGGACCATGGTCCCGACATGGCAGAGCTGCTGCCGTTGATCGGCAAGGGCCGGGCGCTGGAGCGGCTGGGGGGATAGGTTTGCCTATAGGCCCCCCGCGCGCCATCAGCTGCGCAGCAGCTCGTTGATGCCGGTCTTGGAGCGGGTCTGTGCGTCGACGGTCTTGACGATCACCGCGCAATAGAGCGACGGGCCGGGCGTGCCATCGGGCAGCGGCTTGCCGGGCATCGCGCCGGGCACGACCACTGCATAGGGCGGCACCTTGCCATAATGCACCTCGCCGGTGGCGCGGTCGACGATCTTCGTGGACGCGCCGAGATACACGCCCATCGAAAGCACCGCGCCCTCGCCGACGATCACGCCCTCGGCCACTTCCGAACGTGCGCCGATAAAGCAATTGTCCTCGATGATCACCGGCCCGGCCTGAAGCGGCTCGAGCACGCCGCCGATGCCGACGCCGCCCGAGATATGCACGTTGCGGCCGATCTGCGCGCAGCTGCCGACGGTGGCCCAGGTATCGACCATCGTGCCCTCGCCGACATGCGCGCCGATATTGACGAAGCTCGGCATCAGCACTGCGTCCTTCGCGATGAACGCACCGCGCCGCGCCACCGCGCCGGGGACCGCCCGAAAACCGGCGGCCTTGAACTCGTCCGCGCTCCAGCCGTCGAACTTGCTCGGCACCTTGTCCCACCAGCTCGCCCCGCCGGGCGCGCCGCTGATCAGGTCCATCGGGTTCAGCCGGAACGAGAGCAGCACCGCCTTCTTGAGCCACTGGTTGACCTGCCAGCCGCCCTGGCCATCGGGCTCGGCAACGCGCGCCGCGCCGCTGTCGAGCAGGTTCAGCGCTTCGATGACATCGGCGCGCACGGGGCTGCCCGCGCCGGTGTCCAGACTATCGCGGCCATCCCAGGCGGCTTCGATCCGGGTTTGCAGGGTGTCGGTCATGCAGAAGTCTCCTCGGTCAGCGCCGCGAGCCAC
This sequence comes from Blastomonas sp. 34TW, assembly GCF_059803595.1. Classification (NCBI taxonomy): domain Bacteria; kingdom Pseudomonadati; phylum Pseudomonadota; class Alphaproteobacteria; order Sphingomonadales; family Blastomonadaceae; genus Blastomonas; species Blastomonas sp. 34TW. Next base: position 73,886 of record NZ_JAPFGW010000012.1, on the reverse strand, counting down.
TCGCCCAGCGCGGTAATTTCATGGTCGATATAGTCGTGATCGTGCTCGTGATTGCCGCCGTCCGAGCCGTTGTTCATCCACACCGTGGTCATGCCGAGCTGCTTGGCGGGTCTGAGGTTGCGCGCCAGATCGTCGACGAACAGGGCGCTCGCAGGATCGATGTCGAGCGCATCGACCAGGCTTGCATAGGCAGCGACATCCGGCTTGGGCCGGTATTGCGTCGCGTGGATGTCGTGGATCGCCTCGAACTGGTCCACGAGACCGAGCCGGTCGAGCACCCGCGAGGCATATTTGACATCGCCATTGGTGAAGATGAGCTTGCGCCCCGGCAGCCGCGCCAGGCCCTGCGCGGTGATCGAACAGGGCGAAACGCGGCCCATGTCGATATCGTGGACATAATCGAGGAAATGGTGCGGATCGACGCCATGGTCGAGCATCAGCCCGGCCAGCGTCGTGCCGTGCCGGTAATAATAATCCTTCTGGATTCGCCGCGCCTCGGCGAGATCGACCTGCATCAGATCGGAGACATATTGCCCCATGCGCTCGTCGATCAGCGCGAACAGGTCGGTCTCCGCCGGATAGAGCGTGTTGTCGAGATCGAAGATCCAGGTGCGGACATGATCGAAGGGCGGGCGCATGATGAAGCTGCGCCTAGACCGGCTGCGGCGCGTCGGCAAGCTGCCATTCGGCGATCACCTGCGGATCGGTTTCGTGCGCAGCCCTGGCCGCGCGTTCGGCCCCCGCCCGCGCCGGATCGAGCCTCGACAGTGCCCAGACCGCCGCGCCGCGCACCACCGGGTCCGCGTCGTCGAGAAGCACTGCCACCGGCGCGATCAATGCGCCATCGCCGCTATTGCCCGCCGCAATCAGAGCGTTGCGCACCATCCGCCCGCGCCCGCTGCGCTTGATCGGCGAGCCCGAGAACAGCGCCCGGAACGCGGCGTCGTCGAGGCTAAGCAGATCGGCGAGCGAGGGCGCGACCAGCTCCGCGCGCGGAAGGAACGCTTGGTTCCGGTGCGCCGCATCGGCAAACTTGTTCCACGGGCAGACCGCCAGGCAATCGTCGCAGCCATAGACATGGTTGCCGATGCCTGCGCGCAGCTCGGCCGGAATGGGTCCTTCATGCTCGATCGTCAGATACGAGATGCAGCGTCGCGCATCGAGCCTGTAGGGCGCGGGGAACGCATCGGTCGGGCAGATGTCCTGGCAGGCGGTGCACGATCCGCAGCGATCGCGCCCTGCCCCGCTCGGTGCCAGCTCCAGCGTGGTGTAGATCGCGCCGAGGAACAGCCAGCTGCCATGGCTGCGGCTGACCAGGTTGGTGTGCTTGCCCTGCCAGCCGAGGCCTGCCGCCATCGCCAGCGGCTTTTCCATCACCGGCGCGGTATCGACGAACACTTTCACCTGCACGTCTTCCGCCTGCGCGACGATCCAGCGGGCGAGCGCCTTGAGCGCGGACTTCACCGTCTTGTGATAGTCCCCGCCCTGCGCATAGACCGAGATGCGGCCCCGATCCGCTTGCGCCTCCAGCGCGAACGGATCGCGTCCCGGCGCATAGCTCATGCCCAGCATGATGACCGATCGCACATCGCTCCACAGCACCTTGGGCTCGGCGCGCTGGTGGCTGCGCCCCTCCATCCACAGCATGTCGCCATGGCAGCCCGCATCGAGCCAGGCCTGGAAGCGCGCGGCGTTTTCCGGGCCGAGAGCGGCAGGCGCGAAGCCGCAATCGGCAAAGCCCAGCTTCGCCGCTTCTGCTGCTATCTCGGCCTCAAGGTTTCGCTTGCCGCTCGCCATGCTCATCCGCTACCCGATTCATGGGCTTCCACCAAGTGCGACGGCCCGCCCGGAGAGACGCTTGAGCAAGGATCGCCCGTGACCGCCAACGCCATCGAAGCGCATGGCCTCGTCAAGATTTTCGGGCGGCAGCGCGCGGTGGACGGGGTGGATCTCACCGTTCCCGCCGGCAGCATCTTCGGCATATTGGGCCCCAATGGCGCGGGCAAGACGACGACGCTGCGCATGCTGCTGGGCATTGTCGACCCCGATGAGGGCACGCGCACCTTGCTCGGCACCGATCATCCGCTCGATGTCGCGCGCCGGGTCGGCTATCTGCCCGAGGAGCGCGGGCTTTACCCTTCGATGAAGGCCTATGATGCCATTGCCTTCATGGGCGCGCTGCGCGGGCTGCCGCTCGCCGAGGGGCGCAAGCGCGGGCGTGCGATGCTCGAGGAGCATGGCCTGGGCAAGGCGGCGGACAAGGAGGTGCGCACGCTCTCCAAGGGCATGGCGCAGACGGTGCAGCTGCTCGGCACTTTGGTGCACGATCCCGAACTGATCGTGCTCGACGAGCCATTTTCCGGCCTCGATGCACTCAACCAGGCCAAGCTCGAACGGATGATCCGCGCCCAGGCAGCGCGCGGCGTCACCGTGATCTTTTCGACGCATGTCATCGCGCATGCCGAACGGCTGTGCGAGCGGATCGCGATCATCGCGGGTGGCAAGGTGCCCTTTGCCGGTTCCGTATCCGAAGCGCGCGACCGGCTGCGCCCGCAGGTGCGGCTAGAGACGCGCGCGCTCGACGGGCCATGGCGCGCCGCGCTGCCCGCCGATGCGGTGCCCGAGGGGCATTTCTGGCATTTCACCCTGCCCGAAACCGGAGTCGAGCCGCTGCTGCGCGCGCTGATCGAGGGCGAGGCGGGCATCCAGTCCTTGTCGATCGAGCGGCCGGGACTGCACGACGCCTTTGTCGCAATCGCCGGAGCCGATGCCGCGCGCCAGCTCGAGGAAGACCAGCAGCAGGAGAGCGCCGATGCCTGAACTCCTGCGCGCCTCCTGGGTCATCGCCCGGCGCGACTTTGCCGCGATCATCTTTTCCAAGGCGTTCTTCTTCTTCCTGCTCGGCCCGATCTTCCCGCTGGCGATCGGCATCGCGGCGGGCAGCATCGGTGGACAGGTCGCGCGCGACATCGACAAGAACAGCTTCGCGCTGGTGATGGATGCGGCCGACAGTGCGGCCGCGCTCGAGGCGCGCGCCAGCCTGGCGAAGCAGCTGGGCGAGCCGCGCGTTCCTGTGCTTGTTGCGGTCGAAACAGGCGATCCCGACAGCGTGATCGCTTCGGGCAAGGACACGCGCTATCTGGGCGTGCTGACCGGAAGCCTGGCCGAGCCGAGGCTGATCGGTACCAGGGACGAGGTGGAGCGGTGGAAAGGCCCGCTCGAGCTTTTGGTCGAACGCGCGCGCGAGGGCGATAGCGCCGCCCCGGCGCGGATCACGACGCGGCTGGTGGCTGAAAGCAGCGGCTCGGTCGAACAGGGCCGGCTGGTGACCGCGCAGGTCGGCCAGGCGTTGCTGGTGCTGCTCACCATGCTGCTTGCAGGCATGGTGCTGTCGAATCTGGTCGAGGAAAAGACCAACAAGATCATCGAGATTCTCGCCGCAGCGGTACCGATCGACGCGATCTTTCTCGGCAAGCTGTTCGCGATGCTGGGCATGGCGCTGATCGGCATTGCCTGCTGGACCTCGTTGGCGCTGGTTGCCATCCTGCTTGCCGCAGACGGCCTGCCGCAACTGCCACTCCCCGCGATCGGCTGGCCCGCCTTCCTCGCGCTCGGCGTCGCCTATTTCGCCATGGCCTATCTGCTGCTCGGATCGCTGTTCCTCGGCATCGGTTCGATGGCGAGCACCGTCCGCGAGGTGCAGACATTGTCGATGCCCGCGACCATGGGCCAGCTGGTGTTCTTCTTCCTGGCCTCGTTCTCGATCACGCGACTGGGTGAACCGATCGAACTGTTTGCGGCGATCTTTCCGTTCAGCTCGCCTTTCGCGATGCTCGCGCGCGCAGCGCAGCAGGGCGTGCTGTGGCAGCATCTGCTCGCGCTTGGCTGGCAGGCCTTCTGGGTGCTGCTGCTGATCCGCTTCGGCGCACGGCTGTTCCGCCGCAACGTGCTCAAGTCAGGTGGCGGCAAGCGTGGGCTGATCGCAGGGATGTTCGCGCGCAACTGACGCAAAAAGGGCCGCGACGGCATCCCGGCGCGGCCCTTCTGGTGGCTGCTGGGCCAAATCAGTACATGTGCTGGCCGCCGTTGATCGACAGCGTCGATCCGGTGATGAACGCGGCCTCTTCGGCGGTCAGGAACACCACGCCGCGCGCGATTTCCTCGGCCTGGCCGAGCCGTCCGACCGGGATTTGCGCGACGATCTTGTCCATCACGTTCTGCGGAATGGTGGAGAGCATTTCGGTGGCGATATAGCCCGGCGCGATCGCGTTGGCGGTGACGCCATATTTCGCGCCTTCCATCGCCAGCGACTTGGTGAAGCCATGGATTCCCGATTTGGCGGCGGCATAGTTGACCTGGCCGATCTGCCCGCCCTGGCCGTTGACCGAGCCGATATTGACGATGCGGCCCCAGCCGCGCGTGCGCATGCCGGGGAAGCACGCCTTGGCCATGTTGAAGCAGCCGGTGAGGTCGACGCGAATCACCTCGTCCCACTGTTCCCAGGTCATCTTCATCATCGTGGCATCGCGGGTGATGCCGGCATTGTTGACCAGAATGTCGACCGGGCCGTAATCCGCCTCGATCTTCGCGACCGCATCCATGCTCTGCTGATGATCGCCCACATCCCATTTCTGCACCGCAATTCCCGTGCGATCGGAAAAGGCCCGGGCCGCCTCGTCATTGCCACCATAGCTGGCGATGACATGCGCGCCGGCATCCTTGAGCGCCAGGCTGATCGCCTCGCCAATGCCGCGGGTTCCGCCAGTCACGATTGCGATACGACCCATATTCATCCTCCTCCTTGCCCGGAAATCGGTGCATTCGAGGCCACACTAGGAAGGCGTCGCGCGCAAGACAAGTTGACGCGGACGGGAAGTGTCGGGTGGTATTTGTTTCGGGTGAGATAACAAAAAAAGGGCGGCACCCTGCGGCACCGCCCCTTTGCATTCTCGCGAAAAATTCGCCGTTACTTGGTGCGCAGGCGCACCGGCAGGAACTGCGGCTGGCCGGTGCGGCGCTGCACGCGCAGCAGCACGGCCTCGCGATTGGCCGAGCGCGCCTCGGCGATCACGCGGTCGACCTCGGCCGAGGTGGCGACCGGACGGTTGTTGATCGACAGAATCACGTCACCGCGACGGATACCCTTGGTTGCCGCATCGCCCGACGGATCGACCGCCGCGACGACCACGCCCTTGATCTCGGGCGGCACGCCGATCTGGCGCGCGATCTGCGGCGTCAGCTCGGTCACCGCCATGCCCAGCGCCTGGCGGGTGGCGGTTTCGCTGTCCTGCTCGTCCTGGTCGGAGAAGTCTTCCGCCGCTTCGGGGTTGAAGGTCTGCGCGGCGAGCTCTTCATCGGTCGGACGGCGGCCCACGGTGGCGTTGAGCGTCAGCCGCTCGCCATTGCGAATCACGACGACCGGGATCTTCTTGCCCGGCGCAGTATTGGCGACGATGAACGAGAGCGTCTGGTCGGGCGTGACATCCTTGCCATCGACCGAAACCACGACGTCGCCCGCCTTGATGCCGGCCTTTTCCGCGGCTTCACCCGGCTCGACGCGCTGGACGAATTCGCCACGACGCTTGGGCAGGCCGAGCGATGCCGCAAGGTCATCCGTCAGCGGGTTGATGCCGATGCCCAGATAGCCGCGCTCGATCGCCGAACCGCTGCGCAGCTTCTCGACGATCGGTGCTGCGACCTCTGCGGGGATCGCAAAGCCGATGCCGACGCTGCCGCCAGTGGGCGAGATGATGGCGTTGTTGATGCCGATGACATTGCCGTTGAGGTCGAACATCGGGCCGCCCGAATTGCCGCGGTTGATCGCAGCGTCGGTCTGCAGATAGCGGTCATAGGCGCCGCCCTGGCCGGTATTGCGATAGACCGCCGAGATGATGCCCGAGGTCACCGTGCCACCGAGGCCGAAGGGATTGCCGATCGCGATGATCCAGTCGCCGACGCGCGTCTTGGTCGAATCGCCGAAGCGCACGAACGGGAAGGGCTTGGTGCCGCTGATCTTGAGCACGGCAAGGTCCGACTGCGGATCGCGGCCGATCAGCCGGGCGGGATATTCGGTGCCGTCGGGCATGGTCACGGTGATCGATTCGACCGACGCATTGCCCTCGGCGGCGATCACGTGATTGTTGGTGACGACATAACCATCGGCCGAGATGATGAAGCCCGAACCGAGCGACTGCGCCTCGCGGGTGCCGCCGCCACCGCCCTCGGGTGCGCCGAACAGGCCGCCGAACGGGGTTCCGGCAAACGGGTTGTTGGGCACGCGCACGCGCTGGCGCGTCGAGATATTGACCACGGCAGGCTGCAACTGCTCGGTCAGATCGGCAAAGCTCATCGGCGCGCCGGGCCGGGGAGCGGCGGCGAGCATCGCGCTCTGGTCGTTCTGCGCCACCTGCGCGCCCAGCGGCTGGCCGGTCGCCAGAACGATCGCGCTGCCACCCAGCAAAAGGGCCGACGTCACTGCATAGGCATATCGCACGTACAAATCCTCTTCATCTACAAGAAGCGACCATCGGCGTGCCCCAGAACGCCGGAAAACCGGCACACGCCATGGCAATATTCGGTTTGCAATCCACGCCTGAACGCAGATTGAATGGCGGGCGCGCATTCACGCGCCCAGGCTGTTATCGGTTCCCCCGACCCTGAAATTCCCGCAGATACTCGTTGTTCGGCGACAGGATGATCGAGGTGTCGCCCGATCCGCCCAGGAACGTCCGCTCATAGCTCTGCATCGCGCGGTAGAATTCATAGAAGGACGGATCCTTGCCGAAGCTGTTGGCATAGGTCCGCGATGCGGATGCATCGGCTTCCGCCCGGATGATCTGTGCGTTCTTCTGACCCTGCGCGGTGATGGTGCGCGCCTCCTGCTCGCGCGCGGTGCGCATGCGCTGGAAGGCGCTCTGCAACGGCGTGCCCTGGGGCAGGTCGGCGCGCTTGATCTGCACATCGACGATCTGCGCGCCATATTGCGCGGCGATGCGGTCAAGCCCGGCCTGGATGCGGTCCATGATGCCGCCGCGTTCGGGGCTCAGCAGCGCGGCAAACTGGCGCTTGCCGAGCTCGTTGCGCAATGCCGATCCCAGGATCGGGCGCAGTTCGGCCGCGACACGCTCGACGCTGCCGGCCGAGACGTACATGCGCTCGGGATCGACGATGCGGAAGCGGGCATAGGCGTCCACCTCTAGCCGCAACTGGTCGGTGGAGAGCACCTGCTGCTGCTCCATCTCGACCGCGATCACGCGCTTGTCGACCCACACGATCTGCTCGGCGAAGGGAATGCGTGCGATCAGGCCCGCACCGGTCTTCCCGAATTCCTCATTGTCGCGATAAACGTTGAAGGTGCGCACCGGCTGACCGAAGCGGACGATCACCGCCTGCTTGGTTTCGGGCACGATCGCGACCGAACTCGCCAGCACGATCAGCAGCAGCGCCAGAAGGCCCAGCAGCAGCATGGGGCGTTGCATCAGGCCGTTCATCAGTTCGACCCTCCCTGCGCACGCGGGGCTTCGACGGTGGTGCTCTCCTGCATCTTCTTGCGCAGCTCGGGCAGCGGCAGATACGGGGTCACGTTGCCCGGTTCGATGATCGTCTTGTCAAGCTTGGACAGCACGCGCTCCATGGTCTCGTAATACATGCGGCGACGCGTCACTTCAGGCGCGAGGCGATATTCCTCGTATACCTTGTCGAACGCGGCGGCCTCGCCCTGGGCAGCAGCGGTGAGCTGCTGCGCATAGGCGCGGGCTTCGTTGAGATAGGTCTGCGCCTCCTGCTGCGCGGCGGACACGGCCTTGAACGCCTCGTTCACTGCTTCGGGCGGGTCGGCCTTCTTGATCGCGACGCCCTGCACCTGGATGCCCGAGCGATAGCTGTCGAGCAGCTCCTTCATCCGCTGCTCGACCTTCTGCTCGACCTCGATACGGCCGGGGCCGATCGCATCGTCGAGCGTCACTTCGGCAACGCTCGCGCGCATCGCGGCCTCGGCGGCTTCGCGGATCGTCGCTTCGGGATCGGCGAGCTGGAACAGGTAGAGCGTCGGGTCCTTGATCGTCCAGCGCACCGAATAAGCGAGGTCGACCAGGTTCTGGTCGCCGGTGAGGATCAGGTTTTCCTGCGTGCCGGCCGCCGGAATATCGATGGTGCGGATGTTCTGCACGTCGACGGTCTCGAACGATTCGATCGGTGCGGGAAGCGTCAGCGCAATGCCGGGCTCGACCGTGCGCGAATAGCTGCCGAGGAAGGTGACGACGCCGCGCTCCTGCGGACCGACACGGTGGAAGCTCGACAGCACCAGCCAGGCGACGACGACCACGCCGATCGCGATCGGCACATAGCTCTTGCCATTGGGGCGCTTGGGCAGGCCGCCAAAGCCGCCGCCCCTGAAACCGCCACCGGGACGACGCTTGAAAAGATCCTCGATATTGCTGGGCTTGCGACCGCCATTGCCGCCATTGCCCGAAGGCTGCCAGGGGTTGCGCGGACCGCCACCACCATTGGAACCGCCGTCGCTGCCGCCCGAACCGGAATCGCCGGAGCCGCCCGAACCTCCCGATCCGCTGCCCCAGGGGCTGTTATTGGCCATCGTCAATATGCGGGGGAACCACCCGGTCAGTCTTGTCATAAGACCTTTATAGGTTGTGCCTTCGCAAAAAACAGGGGGTTCGTGCGCTTGTATTGTGCGTTGGCCCGCATTTCGTCTAGGCGGGGCGGAACGTCCACGGACAGGCTGGCCGGACGAGCGGATATCGCATGAAGCGCGAGGGAATGATGGCAGAGCTGAACGAGATCGAAGCCGTAGCGACAGGTGCCAGCGAGGGTCGGGCGAGCGCGGTGAAACTGCGCGAAGGCGGCGTGGTATCGCTGGTGCTCGACGTCGCCGGGCTCGACGGGCTGGCGCGCGACAGGATGGAGATCGCAGTCAAGGGCGCGCTGCTCAAGATCGAGGGGGTGACGAAGGTGCAGGTCGCGATGACCGCCGAGCGCCGCCCGCCCCGGCTGATCGTGGTGGGCTCGGGCAAGGGCGGCGTTGGTAAATCGACCTTCTCGGCCAATCTCGCGGTCGCGATGCACCGTGCCGGGCGCAAGGTCGGGCTGGTCGATGCCGATATCTATGGGCCCAGCCAGCCGCGCCTGTTCGATTGCGAGGACGTGAAACCCACCGCGCGCGACCAGAAGCTGGTGCCGGTGCCCAATGATTTTGGCGTGCCGATCCTTTCCATGGGTCATCTGGTGCAGCCGGGCCAGGCGATCGCATGGCGCGGCCCGATGGCGGGCAATGCGCTGGGCCAGCTGATCGACGCGCATTGGGGCGATGTGACCGACATCATCGTCGACCTGCCGCCGGGTACGGGCGACGTGCAGCTTTCCATGCTGCAAAAGCACAAGCCCGTCGGCGCGGTGATCGTTTCCACCCCGCAGGATCTGGCGCTGATGGATGCGGTGCGCGCGATCAGCCTGTTCGAACAGGGCAATGTGCCCATTATCGGCCTGATCGAGAACATGGCGGGCTATGTCTGCCCGCATTGCGGCGAGCTGTCCGATCCGTTCGGCATCGGCGGCGCGGAAGCGGCGGCAAAGTCGATGAACCTGCCGTTTCTTGGCCGTGTGCCGCTCGACATGGCGATCCGCAAGTCGTCGGACGCGGGCGTGCCGCCGGCCTCGGGCGAGGGGCTGATCGCCGATGCGTTCGGCAGCATCGCCGCGCGCATCTCGACCTGGATCGACAACCGCTTCGGTGAGCGGTCGGGAGTGGGGGGCTGAGCGCATGGCGCTGATCACGCGGCGCGGGCTGCTGATCACGGCGGCGGCCGGGGCGGGATTGACCGTCGCCTGGGCAGTGTGGCCACGCCGCTATGACGATCCGCCCGGCTTTGCGCAAGGCGAGGCGGCGTTCGGCGCGTTCCTGCGCATTGCCACCAACGGCACGGTGATCGTCGCCAACCCGCATTGCGAAATGGGCCAGGGCGTGGGCACCGTGCTCGCGCAGATCGTCGCCGAAGAGCTCGGCGCGGACTGGCGCACCATCGCGCTAGAACCCGCGCCGCCCGCGCCCATTTTCGCCAACAACCGGCTGGCGAGCGAATGGGTGCCGCTGCTGATGCCGACCGGCTGGACGCTGCAGCCCGACGAGAACGACATCCTCATCAAGCGCTGGGCAGCGATGCGCGATTTTGTCGTGACGGCGGGCGATACCGAGGTCACCGCGTACGAGCCGAGCTATCGTGCCGCAGCGGCGACCGCGCGCGCGATGCTGTGCCAGGCAGCGGCGGAGCGCTGGGGCGCTGCGGTCGAGGAAACCGATACGCGCGACGGCTTTGTCGTCTGGGGCAACGAGAAGCTGCGCTTTGCCGAGCTGGCCGAGGAGGCCGTAAGCTATCCCGTGCCGAGCCCGGCCCCCTTGCGCACCACGCTCCCCGGCAATGTCCGCGCCGAACCGATCGGCGATGCGCCGTCCTTTGCCCGGCTCGACCTGCCCGCCAAGGTCGATGGCAGCGCAAGCTTTGCGGGCGATGTCCGCCTGCCCGACATGGTCTATGCCGCGATCCGCCAGGGTCCGGTCGGCGCGGTGCGGCTGGAAAGCGTCAGCCGAAAGCCGGCAGACGGCGTCACCGGGCTGATCGATGTGGTCAAGGGCGAGGACTGGGTCGCTGCGGTCGCGACGAGCTGGTGGGGGGCGGACAAGGCGGTGCGCCTGCTGCGCCCGCGCTTCGCGCATATCGGCGGCAAGCTCAGCGGCGAACAGATTGCCGAGCGGCTCGACAAGGCGCTCGACGGGCCGGACAAGGGCGGGCGCACCGGTTACCGGATGTTCGCGCGCGGCGAGGAGGACGCCGGTTTCGCGACCGGAAAAGGCATGGCCGCGCGCTACAGTATCGCCGCCGCGCCGCATGCCACGCTGGAGACCGGCGCCGTCACCGCGCGCTTTGCCGACAACCGGCTGGAATTGTGGGTCGCGAGCCAGGCCCCGCAGGTCGCGCGCCGCCGCGCCGCCGCCGCGCTCGGCATTCCGGCAGCTAACGTGCAGATCTACCCAATGCCCGCAGGCGGATCGTTCGACCGCAGACTCGACGACGATCTCGCCGCGCCTGCTGCCATCCTCGCCCGCGATCTGCGCCGCCCGGTGCAGCTGATGCGCTCGCGCCTGGAGGAATCGGCGCGCGATCCCGTCCGCACGCCGGCTGCCGCGCGCATCGCCGCGCTCACCGATACCGAGGCGAATATCCGCGCGCTTTCGATCAAGATCGCCTGTCCGCCCAGCGCGCGGGAGTTCGCCCAGCGCCTGTTCAACGACGCCCACCCCACAGAGGCTATCGAGGCGACCAGCGGCGAGGCCGACCGCATGGCGGTGGCAGGCGCGATGGTGCCCTATGACATCCCGCACCTTGCCATCGATCATTATCCCGTCCGCATCGACGTGCCGACGGGACGCTGGCGCGGCAATGCGGCGAGCTATGGCGTGTTCGTGACCGAAACCTTTATCGACGAGCTGGCATCGCGCGGACGCCGCGAGCCGCTGTCCTACCGCGTGCAGATGCTGAGCCAGAATATCCGGCTCGCCAATTGCCTGACGCGCGTCGCTGGCCTTGCCGAATGGGATGGCGGCATGGACAATAGCGGCCAGGGCGTCGCCTGCTGCTCGTGGAACGGCGCGCATATCGCTGTGATCGCCAGCGCCTCGCGCGCGAGCGATGGCGCAGAGGGCGGCACCGGGCGCGGCGGCTTCCGGGTGGAGCGGCTTTCCGCCGTGGTCGATGCCGGACGCATCATCAATCACGACATAGCCTTGCAACAGATAGAGGGCGGCATGATATTCGGCCTTGCGATGGCGATGGGGTGCGCCACCGGCTGGACCGATGGCTATCCCGATGCCAGAGCGCTCAATGACCTTTCCCTGCCGCTGCTCGCGGACATTCCGGAGATCCGTGTGGACCTTATCGAAAGCCAGGAGCCGCCTGCGGGGCTGGGCGAGATCGGCGTGCCCGCCGTCGCCCCTGCCATCGCCAACGCGCTGGCCTCCGCTACGGGCTTGCGCCTGCGTCAGCTCCCCCTGCTGTCAGGTGGCCTGTGAGCGAAGCTGAAATCTCCCGTTCGGGCATGGTGCCGCCACCCGAGCACCCGCCGATCCTGAAGCCGAAGGTCGGCGTGCTGCTGATCAACCTCGGCACGCCCGCTGCGCCGACGACCAAGGCGGTGCGCGATTATCTGGGCGAATTCCTGTCCGACAAGCGCGTGGTCGAGATCCCGGCGATCGTCTGGCAGCCGCTGCTGCGCGGCGTCATCCTCAACACCCGGCCGCAGAAATCCGCCGCCGCCTATGCCGAGGTGTGGACCGATCACGGATCGCCGCTGATGGTCTATTCGCGCCGCCAGACCGAGGCGCTGCAGCAGCGGCTGGGCGACGGCGTGCTGGTCGATCTCGCGATGCGCTATGGCCAGCCGTCGATCGAATCGCGCCTCACCGCGATGAAGCAGGCGGGCTGCGACCGCATCCTGCTCGCGCCGCTCTATCCGCAATATTCGGGCGCGACGACGGGCACCGCCAATGACAAGGCGTTCGAGGTGCTGCAGGCGATGCGCTGGCAGCCCGCGATCCGCACGCTGCCCGCCTATCATGACGACCCCGCGCATATCGAAGCGCTCAAGCGCAATATCGAGCATGCCATCGCCTCGCTCGATTTCGAGCCCGAGGAGATCGTCACCAGCTTTCACGGCATGCCGCTGCGCACGCTGCATCTGGGCGATCCCTATCACTGCCAGTGCCGCAAGACCGCGCGCCTGTTGAGCGAGGCGATGGGGCGCAACCTGATCGTGTCGTTCCAGTCGCGCTTCGGCCGCGCCAAATGGCTCGAGCCCGCGACCGACGCGACGCTCGAGGCGCTGGGCAGGAAGGGCGTCAAGCGCATCGCCATCGTCGCGCCCGGTTTCTCCGTCGATTGCCTCGAGACGCTCGAGGAACTGGCGATCCAGGGCCGCGAGCAGTTCGAGCACGCGGGCGGCGAGAAATTCGCCTACCTGCCGTGCCTCAATGCGAGCGAGGAAGGCATGGACATGCTCGAGACGCTGGTGCGGCGGGAATTGGGGGGGTGGGTGTAACCTTTGAAGCCCTCTCCCCTTTAGGGGAGAGGGTTGGGAGAGGGGCATGCGCGACTCAGGCCCCTCTCAGCTTCGGCTAATCAGCAAGCTGATAAGCCTCCGCATCTCTCCCCTGAAGGGGAGAGAGCAGGCTTTTACACACCCCCACCCTCGACTTGCCCCCGTTCGCGCGGCATATCATTCGCAACATCATCTGCACGGGGAGCCTTTGCCATGTCCGACATCTTTCTAGGCCTGGGCGGCGGCGAGAAGCAGATGCTCATCCTGTCGCGCGCCAACCGGCACGGGATGATCGCGGGGGCGACCGGCACCGGCAAGACCGTCACGCTGCAGGGCATTGCCGAGAGCTTCTCTGCCGAGGGCGTCCCCGTCTTCGTCGCCGATGTGAAGGGCGACCTCGCCGGAATCGCCATGCCTGGCTCGCCGACCCACAAGGCGCACGAAAAACTCGTCGCGCGCGCGGCCGAGATAGGGCTCGAAGGTTTTGCCTATTCGGACAATCCCGCCGTGTTCTGGGACCTGTATGGCGAGCAGGGCCACCCGATCCGCAACACGATCAGCGAAATGGGGCCGCTGCTGCTCGCGCGGCTGATGGGATTGAACGACACGCAGGAAGGCGTGCTCAACATCGCCTTCCGCTTTGCCGACGAACAGGGGCTGCTGCTGCTCGATCTCGCCGATCTGCAATCGGTGCTCGCTTATACTGCGGAAAACGCGAGCGAGCTCTCGGCGCGCTTCGGCAATGTCACCAAGGCGAGCGTCGGCACGATCCAGCGGCAATTGCTTCAGCTCGAAAGCCAGGGCGCGGCGCAGTTCTTCGGCGAGCCTGCGCTGGAGATCGACGATTTCCTGCGCTGCGACGAGCAGGGCCGAGGCTATATCAACGTGCTCGCTGCCGACAAGCTGATGCAGAGCCCCAAGCTCTACGCCACCTTCCTGCTGTGGCTGCTGTCCGAACTGTTCGAGACGCTTCCGGAAGTGGGCGATCCCGAAAAGCCCAAGCTCGTCTTCTTCTTCGACGAGGCGCATCTGCTGTTCGATGACGTGCCGGAAGCGCTCGAGGAAAAGATCGAGCAGGTCGTCCGCCTCATCCGCTCCAAGGGCGTCGGCGTCTATTTCGTCACGCAGAACCCGATCGACATTCCCGAAAAGGTGGCGGGCCAGCTCGGCAACCGGGTGCAGCACGCGCTGCGCGCCTTCACCCCGCGCGACCAGAAGGCGATCCGCGCCGCCGCCGATACCTTCCGCATCAACCCCGATCTCGATGTCGCCACCGCGATCACCGAGCTCAAGGTCGGCGAGGCTTTGGTCTCGACGCTGATGGAGGACGGATCGCCCTCGATCACCCAGCGCACACTGATCAAGCCGCCGCGCTCGCGGCTGGGGCCGCTCAGCCCCAAGGAGCGCGCGATCATCCAGTCGGTCTCGCCGCATGACGGCAAGTACGACACGCGCGTGGAGCGCGAATCGGCGATGGAGGTGCTGGCGCAAAAGGCTGCCGATGCCGCTGCCGTGGCCGAGGAGGTCGAGGCGAAAGGCAAGGAAGAGGTGGCCAAGCAACCGCGCAAGACCACCTCGGTCTGGGCCAAGGCGGGCAATGCCGCAGCAGGCGCTGCGGCGGCATCGGCGGGTGCGGTGATCGCGGGCGCGCTGCGCGGCAAGAAGAGCAGCGCGCGCCCGGTCGCGTCGGCGGCCAGCGCGGCCGCGGGCGAGGTCGCCACCGAGATCGGCAAGGCGTTCGGCTTTCCGGGCCTCGGCCGCTTCGCGCGCAACCTGCTCGGCGGACTGATGCGATAGGCTTACGCAGCGAGGGTTGCGCACACGTCCCTCGACTTCGCTCGGGACAAACGGAGGGGGGTGCGTCTCGCCTTTGAACGACCTTTTCCGAGTTCCCGAGCGAAGTCGAGGGACGTCGGGACCCAATCCCCCGGTTCAAACGCTCTGGATATAATCCCTGAGCGCCGCCGCCTCGCTTTCGATCTTGTCGATGCGATACTTGACCAGATCGCCGATCGACACAAAGCCGATCAGCGTCGTCCCCTCCACCACCGGCAGGTGGCGGATGCGCCGCCGGGTCATCAGCGACAGCGCGGACATGACCTGGGTATCGGGCGTGACCGTGATCGCCGGCGCGGTCATCGCCGCCTCGACCGGCTGGTCAAGCACCTCGGGCCCATGCGCGTGCAGCTTGTAGACCAGGTCACGTTCGGAAAAGATGCCCACCACCTCGCCGTCGCGCACGATGGGCAGCGCGCCGATGCGTTTTTCCGCGAGCAGGTTGGCGGCATCGCGCACCGTGGCGCTGCACGCGCACTGGTGGACGGTTCCGTCGCGGCCGGAAAGGATATGGGCAATCGTCATGGCAGGCGCTCTCCTTGGGCACGGCCCGGTCGCCTTCTGGGGAGGCAGCGCCGAAACATGAGCGCCGCCAGAGCGACTCAAGGCAGAAGCATCGTCCCACGAAATGCTTGGAAAGAAAAGCCGCGAGCACCTATATCCCTGCCCATGCCGCGCTATTCGAATCTCGATGACCCTGCCTATGCCCGTTTCGCCTGGGGCCGATACTGGCGGGTGATGGGCTGGATGACGGCGGTGACCACGCTGGCGATCGGACTGATCCTGGGCACCCTGTTCCTGCTGCACGGGCTGGTCTCGATCCATCTCTATATTGCCGCAGCGCTCGGCATCGGCTTTACCATGCTGCTGACGGCGGCGCTGATGGGGCTGGTGTTCCTTTCCAGCGGCACCGGCCATGACGAATCGATAGACGACGCGCTCGATCCCGACGCGCCTTGAGGGGGTCTTTTTCATGTCCGAACCGACCGGATCGCTGACCGCGGGACGCGAACCCGTGCTGCGCGTGGTGCCCGCGCCTGCCGACATCAATTCGAACGGCCATATCTTCGGCGGCTGGGTGCTGGCGCAGATGGATATCGCAGGCGGCATCGTCGCCGGGCGCGAGGTGCAGGGGCCGTGCGCCACCGTTGCGATCGAGACGATGCAGTTCCTCGCGCCAATCCTGCTGCGCGACATCATCTCGATCTATGGCGAGGTCGAGCGCGTCGGCCGCACCTCGATCGCGATCCGGCTCGACGTGATCGCCACGCGCGGACGCGATGCGAAGGAGGTGCGCGTGACCAGCGGGCTGTTCACATTCGTCGCGCTGGATGAGAACCATCGCCCAAGGCCGATCGTGCGCGAGACTCCCCTGGTCTGATCGTCATTCCCGCGAACGCGGGAATCCCGCTTCTTCACCAACCGATGTGCAAAAGC
This sequence comes from Blastomonas sp. 34TW, assembly GCF_059803595.1. Classification (NCBI taxonomy): domain Bacteria; kingdom Pseudomonadati; phylum Pseudomonadota; class Alphaproteobacteria; order Sphingomonadales; family Blastomonadaceae; genus Blastomonas; species Blastomonas sp. 34TW. The sequence continues at coordinate 57,509 of NZ_JAPFGW010000012.1, read as the reverse complement.
GGGACCCCCGCCTTCGCGGGGGTGACGGGTTAGTTGCGGGCAATATCGGCCAGCAAATTCCCCACCGTCTGCAGCAGCAGCGCGATGTCGCCATCGCGCGACAAGCGGTGGTCGCCATCCTTGATCAGCAGCAGTTGCACGTCGGCCGATCGCAGCTGCTTGGCCGTTTCCAGCGCATATTGCCACGGCACGTCGGCGTCGTTCTGCCCCTGGATCAGCCGCACCGGGCCATCATAGGCGATCTCTCCAATCAGCACGCGGTTGCCCTCGCCCGATTGCCAGAACTTGCGCGTGGTCACCATCGGCTCGGGCCCGTATTCGCTGACCCGTTCAAGCCGCCCTTCGGTGAGGATCGTCATCTTCTCTTCCTGGGAGAAACCCCACATGGTGAAATCGGGTGCGGCGGCGATGCCGACGATTCCCGCGACGCGCTGCGGCCGGGCCAGCGCGACCAGCAGCGCCAGCCAGCCGCCCATCGACGATCCGATCAGCAGCACCGGCCCGCTCACCACCGTATCGATCAGCGCGAGCACGTCATCGCGCCAATCGGCCAGCGCCTGGTCCTCGAACGCCCCGCTGCTCGCCCCGCACCCGGCATAATCGAAGCGCAGCATCGCCAGGCCCTGCGCTCCCGCCCAAGCATCGAGCGCCAGCGCCTTGGTGCCGGTCATGTCGCTGGCATAGCCGGGCAGGAAGACGAGGGTGGGGGCATCCACGCGCTCGGGCGCGGCGCGGCGGAACGAATAGACAAGGCGCGGCCGATCGGCGCGGTCGAGAAACGAGAGGCTGTTGGTCATGCGCTGCGGCTTAGCCGAGCATCGCCGATCTGGCCAGCCGCACCGCATCCGCCTCTCCCTTGATGGGAGAGGCGGCGAGACTTGCCAGCTTGCTGGCTAGTCGCAGCGGTGAGGGTGATCGTGCGTTCTGGCACCCCGGCATCATCCCGCACCCTCACCCCCACCCAACCCTCCCCCATCAAGGGGGAGGGCTTTGAAGAGCCATTCAATCGCGCATGAAGATCGCCTCGATCGGGACGCCGAACAGGTCGGCGATGCGGAAGGCGAGCGGGAGCGAGGGGTCGTATTTGCCAGTCTCGATCGCATTGACGCTCTGGCGCGAGATGCCGAGCGCATCGGCCAGATCGCCCTGCGTCCAGTCGCGCTCGGCGCGCAGCACCTTGAGCCGGTTCTTCATCCGCAATCCCCTGCATCGCCAAAGCCGAAGCGGTTGACGAGCTGGCCGATCGCCAGCCCGAGGCACCACATCGGGAAGACAAAGAACACCGGCATGTTCGGAATTTCGGGCGAATAGAGCTCCAATATGCCCCAGACGCTGGTGATCGCGAGCGTGAGCCCGGTGGCGACCAGCATCTTGCGCACCTCGAGCATGCGCAGATATTCGTCGTCGAGCTCGACGAGCAGCCGCGCCATCGCCCAGAGCCAGCCGAGCACGGCAAGCCCCGGCAGCAGTGCCATGCCGATGGTGAGCCCGTTTGCGGGCGCATTGTCCACCACGATGAAGGTCGCCAGCGCGATGCTCGCGACATAGGCAAAGGTGATCGGCACGAAACGACGGACATAACGCCGCATCGCCGGATGATCCTTGGCGCGCATCAGTCGACTGCCTCGGAATTGGCGCAGCAACGGGCGTTGTTGATCGAGACGACGGCAAGTGCGGGCGTGATCGCCAGCATCACTTTCATCGCGTCGTCGGATACCAGACCATAGACGTTCAATATGGCAAGACCGAGCATCGGCAGGGCCCAGCAGAGCGCAAGGAGATAGGCATTCATGGGTCAAGCTCCCTTGATTCGATGTAAAGGGTGTTTGTCATTTGGCGCGCCTGATGTCAAGGGCCCTTGATATTTTGATTGGGGTGGTTGTCACCCTGTTTTCCTCTCTCGATGGCAGGTAACCACGTTACGCCTCTCCCTTGATGGGAGAGGTAGCGAGACTTGCCAGCTTGCTGGCTAGTCGCAGCGGTGAGGGTGATCGTGCGACTGGGCGCGGCTTCACGATGCATGCTTGATCCGGCGCCATCACCCCCACCCAAACCCTCCCCCATCAAGGGGGAGGGCTTTGCGATAGCGCCCCATCGCCTGTAGTGACTCCTTCACCCTTAGCCGCTATACCACGCGCATGGCGAGCATCCGCACCCTCACTAGCACCACCACTCCCGGTTTCCGGGGGCGGGGCTGCGTGGGCTGAAGGGCGCGCGGCCTGCCACCCCGGAGCGGGTGGCGCGGCGTCGGCTCCTCCCCGCACTTTCCGGCACGACACACAGGCGCGTAACCCCTTTTGGGGCGCGGCGCTTTGTGCCATGGCGCTGCGGAACAAATGGGCGGAACAACAGGAAACACGGCCATGTCCCAGCTTTTGAAGATCAGCCTGCCCGATGGTTCGGTGCGCGAGATGCCGCAAGGGTCCACCCCTGCCGATGTCGCCGCCGCGATCGGCCCCGGCCTTGCCAAGGCGGCGATCGCCGCGCGCGTCGATGGCGAACTGCGCGATATCACCCGGCCGTTCACCGGCGATGCGACGCTGGCCCTGGTAACCGCGAAGGACGAGGCCGATGCGCTCGAGCTCGCCCGGCACGATTTCGCGCATGTGCTGGCAGAAGCCGTTCAGAACCTGTTTCCGGGCACGCAGATCACCTTCGGCCCGTCGACCGATGACGGCTTCTATTACGATTTCGCGCCCAAGGACCGGCCCTTTACCGACGAGGACCTGCCGGGAATCGAGGCCGAGATGCGCCGCATCATCGCCGCGAACAAGCCGCTGCGCCGCGAGGTCTGGGACCGCGATGCGCTGATCGCGCGCTGGCGCGAGCAGGGCGAAACCTTCAAGGCCGAATGGGCCGCCGAGCTGCCTCAGGGCGAGGAAATCAGCGTCTACTGGTCGGGTGAGGACTGGATGGACATGTGCCGCGGCCCGCATCTCGCCTCGACCGGCAAGCTCGACCCGCAAGCGTTCAAGCTGACGCGCGTATCGGGCGCTTACTGGCGCGGCGACCAGCGCAACCCGCAATTGTCGCGCATCTACGGTACCGGCTGGCTCAACAAGAAGCAGCTCGACGCGCATCTGCTGCGGCTGGAAGAGGCGGCCAAGCGCGACCATCGCAAGATCGGGCAGGAAATGGACCTGTTCCACCTGCAGCAGGAGGCGCATGGGAGCGTGTTCTGGCACCCGCGCGGCTTCGTGATCTATCGCGCGCTCGAGGCCTATATGCGCCGCCGGCTCGATGCCGCCGGTTATCTGGAAGTGAAGACCCCGCAGGTCATGGACGCGCGCCAGTGGGAGCAGTCCGGCCATTGGGGCAAGTATCGCGAGAACATGTTCGTCATCCCCGACGAAGTACCCAATACCGAGGACGAAGGCCCGGTGGTGTCGAACGACGCCGCCTGGATGGCGCTCAAGCCGATGAACTGCCCCGCGCATGTGCTCATCTTCCGCCAGGGCATCAAGAGCTATCGCGACCTGCCCTTGCGCCTCGCCGAAATGGGCTGCTGCCACCGCAACGAGCCGCATGGCGCGCTGCACGGCCTGATGCGCGTGCGCCAGTTCACGCAGGACGATGCGCATATCTTCTGCCGCGAGGACCAGCTGGTCGACGAGATCAGCCGCTTCTGCGACCTGCTCGACGTGGTCTACAAGGATCTGGGCTTTGGCGATTATGCCATCAAGCTCGCGCTGCGCCCCGAAAAGCGTTTCGGCTCGGACGCAATGTGGGACTGGTCCGAACAGTCGATGCGCGATGCGGTCGCGGCGACCGGGCGCAACACGCCCGAATGGGGCTGGGAGGAGCTGCCTGGCGAAGGCGCGTTCTATGCGCCCAAGCTGGAGTTCCACCTGACCGACGCGATCGGCCGCACCTGGCAGGTCGGCACGATCCAGACCGATACCGTGCTGCCCGAGCGGCTCGATGCCAGCTATGTCGCCGAGGACGGCAACCGCCACCGCCCGATCATGCTGCACCGCGCGATCCTGGGCAGCTATGAGCGCTTCATCGGCATCCTGATCGAGCATTATGCGGGCAAGTTCCCGCTATGGCTCGCGCCGGTCCAGGCGGTGGTCGCGACGATCGTGTCGGATGCCGACGATTATGCGCGCGAGGTGGTGGCGGAGCTCCAGGCGGCGGGCATCCGTGTCGAGGAGGATCTGCGCAACGAGAAGATCAACTACAAGGTGCGCGAGCATTCGGTGGGCCGCGTGCCCAACATCCTGGTCGTCGGCAAGCAGGAGGCGGAGAAGCGCACCGTCGCGCTGCGCCGCCTGGGCGAACAGCAGCAGCAGTTCCTCTCGCTCGACGAGGCGGTGGCGATGCTGAAACAGGAAGCACTGCCGCCCGATCTCAAGGGCTGATCCGCCTTCGTAACGGTCAATGAAAAGCCCCCTGATCCAGCGTCGGATCAGGGGGCTTTTTCATGCCTGCGCTTCCGCGGGGTTCCGCTCAGGAAAAAGGGCGCGATGGTTACCCACCGCGCCCCCGATCCTCTCCCCGAGGGGAATATTAGAAAGTGAGGCGAACCCCGAAGCGCACCGCCCAGAGCGAACCGCGCAGGTCGACCGCCTCGGCCGGAGCTTGGAAGGTCGTGCCGGTGCGGTTGGCGAACTGATACTGAGCGCAGGTGTTGGTGCCCTGCGCAACGCAGGTCACGTTGGCCAGCGTTCCGTAATAGGGGAAACCGACCTGACGGATGGTACCCCAATCGGAGTCGAGCAGATTGAGCACATTCTCGACGTCCGCCAGCAGTTCGACCTTGGTGCCCAGGAAGAACGGAACTTCCTGACGCAGCGAGAGGTCCAGCTTGTTGTAGCGCGGCGACTTCCCGATGTTCTTCGGCGCGATGCGGCCCTGATACTTGTTCAGTTCGGAATTCTGCACGAAGTTCTGGAAGCCGGCAAAGTCGAAGTTCGCTGCATAGGTTACCAGCGGATCAGCCGTACGCGACGAGACATTGGGCACATACATCAGGTAGCGGTTGTTGGTGCCGGTGACACCGAAGACCGCCGAACGCAGGTTGCCCGATGCCTGGTCGGCAAAGGTGTAGCTGTAACGCTGACCAGACTGCGAGTTGAAGAACAGCTCGAACCGGGTCGTGTTGTCCCCGAACAGCTTGGCATCATAACCCATCACGATGCGGAAGGCGTCATCACGCTGGTAGTTGGAAATGCCATAAGCTGCGAAATTGGGATCAATGACGGCCGCGTTGGTGTAGTTGGAGAACGCCACCGACGAGGTGCCCGAGTTGGTGTCCTTGGCACGCTGATAGGTGTACGAAGCGCCCAGACGGAAACCGTTGTCCCAACGCTTGTCGACCCGCGCCACCACGTTCCAGCTGTAACCACGACCGTCGTTGGTCAGCAGGATATCGGTATTGGTGGTCGTGCCCTGGCCAGGCAGCGCACTGTAGCGCGGGCGGCCATCGGGGAGCACGCCGGTCGCCACCGAGCGCAGATCGGTCCAAGTCAGAGCGTCCTTGACCTTCGACCAGATGACATCGACGCCGAACTGCCAGTCGTCACCGAGGAAGCCGAGATTTGCGTTATATTCGAGCGTACCCGAAACGCGCCACTGCGACGGGATCTTGTAGTTCGGATCGAGCGCGTTGGTCGGTGCCTGCGCGGTGCCGGTGGTGCGGATCGCGTCAATCAGCGCCTGCGGAATGCCGGTGCCTCCCGAAACGTTGTTCAGCGTAGCTGCGCCAATCGCGTTCTGCTGCGCTGCCGACAGCCCGGCGATGCCCGAGACGGTGAACGTATCAGGAGCACCGTTCACGCCGGGAACGCGACGGACCTGGACGTTGCCCAGCGTCGGACCGGGGTTCGAATAACTGTTCGAGATCCAGACGTTCGGGTTGCCGCCACCGAACAGACCCGCCGAACCACGGAAGGTCAGGCGATCGGTGGGCTTCCAGTTCAGGCCGAAGCGCGGCTGGAACAGCTGGCGACCATTGAGGGTCTGGGCGTTGGTGAAGCCGTAGCGGTTGAAGAAGTCGTTGTTGACGAACGGACGATCGGGCGTGTCGAACAGGTCCCAGCGGAAGCCAGCAGTCACCACCAGCGTGTCGGTGACGTCCACGGTATCCTGCAGACCGAAGGTCCAGCTGTTATTCTCGAAATTGGCCGCGACCGTCTCGATACCACCACGCAGCGGTGCCGAGAAGTTCAACTCGTTCGCCTGGCGCGCCTGAAGACCGGCGATCGAGTCGAAATACCAGGCACCCGAGACGCGCTGGGCGAACAGGTTGCGGATATCCTGGGTCCGGCGCTCGGCGATCAGCTTGAGCGTGTGGTTGTTGAGCTGCAGTGTAGCCTGGAACTCGATATTCAGCGACTGTGCGTCGAGTTCGTTTGCCTGACGGCTGATGTCCGGGCCGAAGGTGAGCTGACGCTGGCCAACAGTACAGGCGAGCGCTGCCGCAGCCACGGTCTGGCCAGTGATCGGCGCAGGCGAGGTCGGGTCGAGACAGGTGCGGAACTCACCAAAGGACGCTGCGCCAAAAGGCTGCTGAATGCGCAGATAATCGGCATAGGACACGCGCAGCTGGGTCGAGAAACTGTCGGTCCACTGGTCGTTGAACTGAACGATGCCGAAATGGTTGGTCGCACCCTGGTTATAGTTGTTCGACAGGTACGAGAAGGTCGGGTTAGTCGCAGTCAACGCACCGATGCCGGTCTGGCCTGCGGTCACGTTGCCCTTGTTGTAGATATAGGTGAAAGTCGCGCGGTGGCCATCGGCGATGTTCCAGTCGACCTTGGCGACGAGCTTGTCGTCCTTTTCGGGAATGTTGCCGCCAATGCCCTGGGTGTCGAAATTATAGGCGCTCTGGGCGATCGCGCTGATGTTGCTGAGCTGGGCATCGGTAATACCGAGCGCACCAGGCAGGATCGGGGCAGGAATGATGTCCCGCAGCCGCTCATAGGTCACGGCGAAGAACAGCTTGTCCTTGATGATCGGGCCCGCCAGCTGAGCGGTGTAGATCTTCGATTCATAGGCACCGGTGCGGGTCACGCCGCGGGCGGTATCACCGCGCAGGCTGTCATCGCCGTAATAGAAACCGGCCAGGCCCGAGAAGCTGTTGCTACCCGACTTGAGCTGTGCGTTGAGCGCGCCGCCCTGGAAAAAGCCCTGCTGGATATCGACGGGGGCGACTTCGACCGAGAATTCGCCGATCGCATCGAGCGGAACCGGGCCACGGGTCGAAACCAGGCCGCCCGCTTCGAGACCGAAGGGATCGCCGAAGGCAACGCCATCGACGGTGAAGCGGTTGAAACGGTTGTTCTGTCCCGCGATCGAGATTGCCCCGCCATTGGTGGGGTCGAGGTTCACGCGCGGGTCGCGTGCGGCGAGGTTGCGGATGTCGCGGTTGACGTTCGAGACGCCTGCGATGTCGCGCGCGCTCAGCACCGTGCCTGCACCCGATTCGAGCGGGGTGACATTGGCGACCGACGAGGCGGTCACGACGATCACGGCCTGCGACTGCAGCTCGACCGGAACGCGGAAGGGCTGGCCGGCCTGGAGGAAAATGTCGGTGACCGACGACTGTTCAAAGCCCGACGCGTTGACTTCGACGGTGAACGGACCGCCGAGACGCAGGCCGACGGCGCTGAAATTGCCGTCGCTGTCGGTTGTGGTGGTTGCGGTCGTGCCCGAGGGCGTGTGGATGATCTTGACTTCGGCGCCCGCCAGCGGCGCGCCGTCTCCGGTGACGGAACCACGGATCGACGAAGTCGTTTCCTGCGCATGCGCCGGTGCGGCCATGACGGTGGCCAGCGAAAGCGCCGCGGCGCTTGCCGCGAGATAATAGCGAATCTGCATGTGTCTTTCCCCGTTTCTTGCCACCCTTGGGACACTGGCGGCGATGAAAGCGCTCTCAAAAATCAAGAGATGAGCGGCGCACTAGGCGGCGCTAAGGACAGAAAAGCGAAATGAATGTGAAAGAAATATTACAGTTTTAAGTCACGATATGACAGGTTTGGCAGGAATCGTTCGCAGCTGCGTTAGGTCATTGAAATAACTATATTAATTGCTTGGATATGGCGTGTGTCAGCGGCGCGGCGGCATGTTGCCGTTGGCGCCGTCATGACGTTTTATTCGCAACTGCGGCATAAATGACACGCTGACGATCGTTGCAGCGGGGCGCACTGTCACATTTGCCCCGATCTGGCGACGAGTCGGGTGGATTCGAAAAGGGGACGCAAGGCCGATGGCCTGCGTCCCCTTGATAAGCTTAGATTTTCCGGTTTGCCGGAACGATGCGATCAGGCCGCGTCGCCTGCGCCAACCTTGTCCTTGGCGGCAAACACCTGGACCGGGTCCTTGCGGCCTTCGACCACCTCGCGGTCGACCACGATCTCGGCCACGCCCTTCATGCCGGGCAGCTCGAACATGGTGTCGAGCAGCATCGCCTCGACGATCGAGCGCAGGCCGCGCGCGCCGGTCTTGCGTTCAATGGCCTTCTTGGCGATCGCCTCGAGCGCGTCGTCGGTGAAGCTGAGCTCGACATCCTCGAGCTCGAACAGCTTCTGATACTGCTTGATCAGCGCGTTCTTGGGTTCCTTGAGGATCTTCACCAGCGCGGTGACGTCGAGGTCCTCGAGCGTCGCGATGACCGGCAGACGCCCGACGAATTCGGGGATCAGGCCGAATTTCAGCAGATCCTCGGGCTCGCCCTGGCGCAGCAGTTCGCCGGTCTTGCGCTCCTCGGGCGCGGCGACATGCGCGCCGAAGCCGATCGACTTGCCCTGCAAACGGTCGCCGATGATCTTTTCCAGACCCGCGAACGCGCCGCCGCAGATGAACAGGATGTTGGTCGTGTCGACCTGCAGGAATTCCTGCTGCGGATGCTTGCGTCCGCCCTGGGGCGGAACCGAGGCGGTGGTGCCTTCCATCAGCTTGAGCAGTGCCTGCTGCACGCCTTCGCCCGACACGTCACGCGTGATCGACGGGTTCTCGGCCTTGCGGCTGATCTTATCGATCTCGTCGATATAGACGATGCCGCGCTGCGCCTTCTCGACATTATAGTCCGAGGCCTGGAGCAGTTTCAGAATGATGTTCTCGACATCCTCGCCGACATAGCCGGCTTCGGTCAGCGTCGTCGCATCGGCCATGGTGAAGGGCACGTCGAAGGTCTTGGCGAGCGTCTGCGCGAGCAGCGTCTTGCCGCAGCCGGTAGGACCGACGAGCAGGATGTTCGACTTGGCGAGTTCGACCTCGCCCGAGCCCTTGCCCGAATGGTTGAGGCGCTTGTAGTGATTGTGCACCGCCACCGAGAGCACGCGCTTGGCGCGGTCCTGGCCGATGACATAATCGTTGAGCACGTCGCAGATTTCCTGCGGCGTGGGCACCCCGCCATCCTTCTTGCCGGCCAAGCCCGCCTTGGATTCCTCGCGGATGATGTCGTTGCACAGCTCCACGCACTCGTCGCAGATGAACACCGTGGGTCCGGCGATGAGCTTGCGCACTTCGTGCTGCGATTTTCCGCAGAAAGAGCAATACAAGGTGCTCTTCGAATCGGAACCGCTCAGCTTGGTCATAGCATATCCTTCTGTTCCGGCTGCATTATGCCCGGAACGTAACGTTTCAGCCTAGTGCCTAAAATGCGAAATTCAACACGCAACACCCGTCCGGCAGACGGATGTTGCGGCGAATCCTGCATGGTCCAGGGCCTGCAGTGCCCCTGATAGGGCGCAATCCTTGTTAATTTCCTGCCTCGTCCGACGGAGCGGGACGCTTGTCCATGACATGATCGACCAGCCCGAATTCCTTGGCCTCTTCCGCTTCGAGGAAGGTGTCGCGGTCCATCGCCTTCTCGATTTCCTCGAGCTTGCGGCCGGTGAACTTGACGTACAGGTCGTTCATCCGCTTGCGGATGCGCAGGATCTCGCGCGCCTGGATCTCGATATCGGACGCCATGCCGCGCGCGCCACCCGAAGGCTGGTGCACCATGATGCGGGCATTGGCGAGCGCGGTGCGCATGCCGGGTTCGCCTGCCGCGAGCAGGAAGCTGCCCATTGATGCCGCCTGGCCGATGCACACCGTGCCGACGCGCGGACGGATATACTGCATGGTGTCATAGATCGCCATGCCTGCCGTCACCACGCCGCCCGGCGAGTTGATGTACATGAAGATGTCCTTTTTCGGATTTTCCGATTCCAGGAACAAGAGCTGCGCGACGATAAGCGAGGCCATGTTGTCCTCGATCTCGCCGGTCACGAACACGATCCGTTCACGCAGCAGCCGCGAGAAGATGTCAAAGCTGCGCTCCCCGCGATTCGACTGTTCGATGACAATCGGGACCAGGGCATCGCGGACGGTATCGTACATAAGGAAGCCTTCTTTCTGCGCTTTTGTTTCGACCGCCTAAATCGGCCTGTTTGCGCGCAAGTTCAAGCCCCGATGCGCTGCCCCCGCCCGACCATCAGCGTGGCGAGCGCGCCGCACAGCATCAGCACGCCCGCCAGCAATATGGCGTTGCGCGGATCGGAGCCAAGCAGCGGCGCATAGATCAGCGGCATGGTCATGGTCTCGATCAGCATGGGGATGACGATGAACATGTTGAAAATGCCCATATAAACGCCGGTCCGTTCGGGCGGGATGCAATTGGCGAGCATCACATAGGTATTGCCCATCATGCCCGCCCAGCCCAAGCCGATGCCGATCATCGGCACGAACATCGCAAGGCGATTGTCGAGCATCGGCAGGCTCAGCATCGCAAGGCCCGAGGCAACGAGGCACAGCGCGTGCACCGGCTTTGCGCCGAACTTGCGCACGATCGGGATCAGCGCCAGCGCACCGAGGAACGACACCGCATTGTAAGCGACGCCCATCTGCTGCGCGGTGAGCGAGGCGGAGATGAAGTCCGCGCTCGACGCCTTTGCGCCCTCGCCTGCCGGAAACAATGTGCGCGAGACCGACAGCGCAATGAACTGCCAGTAGACGAACATCGCATACCATTGGCACAGCATCGCCCAGGCGAGCTGGCGCATCGGCCTGGGCATGGCGATGAACGCATCGCGTATCTCGGCGAGCGCCGCGCCTGCCCCCATCGGTTTTGCCGCCATCTCGGCGAGTTCGGCTTCGGAGAGCTTCAATTCGGGCACGCGCAGCACCGACCAGACGATCGTCGAGATCGACAGGATAGCGCCGATGACGAAGGCGATGCGGACGATCACCGGAATGCCGTTCATATCGACCAGGTTCTGGCTGATGCCGAAGCCGACGAGCAGGCTGGGCGCGGCATAGGACAGGCATTGCGCGAGGCCGGTGAACGCGCTCTGCACCAGAAACCCTGCGGGCCGCTGCCCAGGCTCGAGCCGGTCGGCGACATAGGCGCGATAGGGCTCCATGGTGATGTTGTTGCCCGCATCGAGCAGCCAGAGCAGGCTTGCGGCCATCCACAGCGCGCTCGAATAGGGCATCAGGAACAGGCAGAGCGAACAGATCACCGCGCCGATCAGGAAATAGGGCGTGCGGCGGCCGAGCTTCGAACGGGTGCGATCGGACAAGGCACCGACGATCGGCTGGATGAGAAGGCCCGTCATCGGCCCTGCCAGCCAGAGCAGCGGCATCGTCGCCTCGTCCGCGCCCAGAAAGGTGTAGATCGGCGTCATGTTCGCCTGTTGCAGCCCGAAACTGAACTGCAGGCCGAAGAAACCGAGATTCATCTCGACGATTCGCGGCAGCGACAGCCGTGGCGGCGCGGGGCGCGGCGCGGCGAAATCGTCGGCGGAAGCGTGCGTGGCGCTGGTCATCACCCTCTCCTTGTCGTGGAAACGGCGTCTTGCCTAGCGCCTTGAGCCTGATGCTATGCCCAGGCCACACCGCTTGGCAAGCTTTTTTGCAAACGATTGCAAATTCTGCTTGCAATCGTTTGCTATCTTGCTAGCTTCGATGGTCATAGCCGATCAACCGGCAGGTTCAGGAGAGAAACGATGTCGATTTCCAAGGCTCTTCGCGCATCCAGCGCCACTGCGGCCCTTGCCGCCTCAAGCTTCTTCTTCACCACCACTGCCTTCGCGCAGGACACCGCCGCGCAGGATGACAGCGCCGAAAGCGACGTCATCGTCGTGACCGCCGTCGCGCGCGGCGCCAATGTGCTCGACAGCTCGGTCTCGGTGAGCGCGATCGATGCGGACCAGATCGCCACCACCGCGCCGCGCAGCGCGGCGGAAATCTTCCGCAACATCCCCGGCATCCGCTCCGAATCGTCGGGCGGCGAAGGCAATGCCAATATCGCGGTGCGCGGCCTGCCCATCGCCTCGGGCGGTGCCAAGTTCCTGCAGCTGCAGGAAGATGGTCTGCCGATCCTCGAATTCGGCGACATCACCTTCGGCAATTCGGACATCTTCCTGCGCTCGGACCTCAACATCGCGCGGGTCGAGGCGATTCGCGGCGGTTCGGCCTCGACCTTCGCCTCCAACTCGCCCGGCGGCGTGATCAACATGATCTCGAAGACCGGCAAGGGTCAGGACGGCGGCACGATCCAGGCGACGCTCGGCCTCGACTATGACGAGAAGCGCTTCGATTTCGATTATGGCGGCGCGCTGGCCGACGACCTGTATTTCCACATGGGTGGCTTCGTCCGCCAGGGCGAAGGCCCGCGCGACATCGGCTATGACGGCAATCGCGGCGGCCAGTTCAAGATCAACATCACCAAGGAATTCACCGGCGGCTTCATCCGCTTTTACGGCAAGTATCTGGACGACCGCGCCGTCGCCTATCTGCCCAATCCAGTGCAGGTGACCGGCACCAACGCCAACCCCAATTATCGCAACGTTCCCGGGTTCGATATCAGCGGCGACAGCCTGCATTCGCGCTTCTTCCGTTCGGCGCTCAGCCTGAACGGCAACAATCAGCCGCAGCGCTTCGACATCACCGCAGGCCAGCGCCCGCTGGTCAAGGCGTTCGGCTTTGAGGGCGAATTCGAGGTCGCCGATGGCTGGACGGTGACCAACCGCTTCCGCTTCTCCGACGTGTCGGGCAGCTTCGCCTCGCCCTTCCCGGGCTCTGTCGATACCGCCGCGAACACCGCCACCGCGCTGGCCGGTGCCGGTTCGCGCCTCGTCTTCGCCAATGGCCTGCAGGCCGGCCAGAACGTGCCCGGCAACGCGCTGGTGGCGAGCGTCGTGCTGTTCAACACCCGGCTCAACAGCCTCGACAACATCACCAACGACCTGCGCATCACCGGCGATTTCGACATCGGCAGCGGCAATGCGACGCTGACCGCCGGCTTCTACAAGTCGCGCCAGGACATCAACACCGACTGGCTGTGGACCTCGCACCTGCTCGAGGTGCGCGGGGGCGGCAATGCCGCGCTGATCGATGTGGTCGCCGCCAATGGCCAGCGCCGCAGCGACGGTGGCACCGTGGCCTATTCGGCGAGCTTCTTCGGCAATTGCTGCCGCCGCAGCTACGACCTGCAATATGATACCAACGCGCCCTTTGCCTCGCTCTCGCTCGAATTCGACAAGCTGACGCTCGACGGCAGCATCCGTTACGATTTCGGCGATGCCTCGGGCCGCACCTTCGGATCGGATCTGGGCGGCGGCCGCGTCGGCATCACCAGCTTCGATTTCAACCGCAACGGCGCGATCAGCCCGGCCGAGGCGCAGACCGCGACCATCCCGCTGAACGCGCCCGCTCTGGTCGATTACAGCTACAATTATTTCAGCTACTCGCTCGGCGTGAACTATCGCGTGTCGAACGATCTCGCGCTGTTCGCGCGCTACAGCAAGGGCGGCAGAGCCAATGCCGACCGCATCCTGTTCAACAACGACAATGTCAACTTCGTCACCGGCGACATCCGCAGCGAAGGCATCGCGGTCGATTTCGTCAAGCAGGCCGAAGCGGGCGTGAAATACCGTTCGGGCGGCCTCGCGCTCTATGCCACCGGCTTCTATGCGGAGACCGAGGAAACCAATTTCGAGGCAACCACCCAGCAGACCTTCGACCGTCAGTTCAAGGCTTATGGTGTGGAGCTCGAAGCCTCGTACCGCACCGGCGGCTTCACCTTCAGCGCGGGCGGCACGTATACCGATGCCGAAATCAGCCGCGACCGCATCAACCCCGGCAATGTCGGCAACACACCGCGCCGCCAGGCCGATTTCATCTATCAGCTGAGCGGTCAGTATGAAGAGGACATGTTCACCCTGGGTGCGAACATGGTCGGCACCACCGACAGCTTCGCGCAGGACAACAACCTGCTCGTGCTGCCCGGCTTCGCCCAGGTCAACGCGTTCGTCGCGGTGCGTCCGTTCGACCGGGTGCAGCTGTCGCTCAACGCCAACAACCTGTTCGACACGCGCGGCTTTACCGAGGCAGAAGAGGGCGCGATCCCGGCCAACGGCATCGTGCGTGCGCGCTCGATCAACGGGCGCACCATCTCGGCCACGCTGCGCTACGACTTCTGAGAATGACCACCGCCTGGACTGCCGCGCATGTCGCCGCTCTCGAAGGTCAGCCCCTGCCCGTGCCGGGGCTGATCGGCGAGGACGATGCGCGGCGCATCCTGCCCGACCTGCTGCTCTGGGACATGTGGCCGCTGCAGCAGGCAGACGGACGACTCGCCGAGGTGAACGGCGGCAGCCTGTGGATGGTGCTCGCCGCGCCCGACCGGGGCGACCCGATCCTGCGCCATTTCGAGGCGAAGATCCGGCTGCTGCACCTCGACGCCGATGGCTGGCACGATCTGGGCGACATGCTTCCGCAAGGTCTGGGCGATTTCGAGCGCGAATGGTCGGGCTCGGCGGTGCTCGAGGGTGACAAGTGCACGCTCTATTTCACGGCTGCCGGCTATGCGGATCGCCCCGGCGGTTTCCAGCAAAGGCTTGCCGAGACCACCGGAACTTTGCAGCCCGATGGCCGCATCACCGGCTGGTCGGCAGTCCGCGAAAGCGTGGTCGCCGATGGCGGGGTCTATCTTGCCGCAGACAAGCACGAGGGCGCTCCCGGCACGGTCAAGGCGTTCCGCGATCCGGCCTTCTTCGTCGATCCCAAGGATGACGCGCGCTATCTGGTGTTTACCGGCACGCTCGCCGCCTCCCATCATGCGTTCAACGGCGCGGTGGGTCTGGCGAAGGCGGACGAGAACGGCGCATGGCAGCTGCTGCCGCCGATCATCCATGCCGATACGCTCAACAACGAGCTTGAGCGCGCGCAGATCATCGCGCATCAGGGGCTCTATTATGCCTTCTGGTCCACGCAACGCTCGGTGTTCAACCCCGATGGTCCGACCGGGCCGACCGGCTTCTACGGCATGGTCGCCGAAACGCTGACCGGCCCCTGGCGGCCGCTCAACGGCACCGGGCTGGTGATCGCCAATCCGGACGAGGAGCCGATGCAGACCTATAGCTGGTTCGCCACGTCCGATCTGCTGGTATGCAGCTTCATCGACCATTGGGGCCTCAAGGGGCGCAAGCCTTCGGACACTGCCTTGGTCGCTGCCGAGACGTTCGGTGGCACGCCCGCGCCGATGGTGCGCCTCGCGCTCGACGCCGATCGCTCGGAAATCGTCGAGGTCTTCGCGATGGACCGGCTGCATGCGGTCTGCAATGCCGGCTGAGGCTCCGCTGCTCGGCGCGATCGAGGCGGGCGGCACCAAGTTCGTGCTGGGCATCGGCACCGGTCCCGACGCGATCATCGAGCAGGTGCAGATCCCGACGCGCGATCCCGAAACGACGCTGGCCGAGACGATCGCCTTTTTCCGCAGGCACCCCGGCCTGGCCGCGATCGGCATCGGCTCGTTCGGCCCGCTCGAACGGAACCGCGACGCGGCGAAATGGGGGCATATTCTCGCAACCCCCAAGCCCGGCTGGAGCGATTGCGATTTTGCAGGAACGATCGCGCGCGCGCTTAGCGTTCCGATCGGTTTCGATACCGATGTCAACGCCGCCGCGCTGGCCGAGGCGCGGCTGGGCGCGGCGCGCGATGCCAAGGTCAGCGTCTATGTCACCATCGGCACCGGCATCGGCGGCGGGGTGATCGCCGATGGCCGGATCGTCGGCGGCCAGGGCCATCCCGAGCTCGGCCATATGCGCCCGCGCCGCGCGGCGGACGACCACGAATTTCCCGGCCATTGCCCCTTCCATGGCGATTGCCTGGAAGGGCTGGCGAGCGGCCCGGCGATCATCGCGCGATGGGGCCAGTCGCTTTCGCACCTTGCACCCGATCATGCAGCGCACGGGGCCATCGCAGGCTATCTCGCCGAAATGTGCAACAGCCTGCGCGCCGCTCTGGCGCCCGATGCGATCGTGCTGGGCGGCGGGGTAATGGGTACGCCGGGCCTGTTCGACCGGATCGTCGCCCAGGCGGCCGCACGCGATGGCGGCTATTTTGCGCTATGCGCCGAAAAGGTGATCCGCCGCCCCGCGCTCGCCCCGATATCGGGGCTGGCGGGTGCAGTTCTGCTCGCGGCGGACCTTTTGTAACCCGGATTATTCGGCCGACGCGGCGGCGAGCTTGTCCTGCGTGCGCAGTTCGAAGTCGCTGGCATCGTGGCGCTCGTGCAGTTGCTGGCTCAGGTCATCGCCGAACGCGCGGTTGACGATCCGCCCACGCTTGACCGCCGGGCGCTCGCCGATCTGCTCGGCCCAGCGCAGCAGATGCGTATATTCGTGCGCCTGGAGGAATTCGGCCGCGTTATAGACCTGGCCGGTCGCCACGCCGCCATACCACGGCCAGATCGCGATATCGGCGATCGAATAGTCGCTGCCCGCCATATATTCGTTGTCCGCCAGATGCCGGTTGAGCACATCGAGCTGACGCTTGGTCTCCATCGTGAAGCGGTCGATGCAATATTCGATCTTGAGCGGGGCATAGGCATAGAAATGGCCGAAACCTCCGCCCAGATAGGGCGCGCTGCCCATCTGCCAGAACAGCCAGTTGAGCGCCTCGGTGCGCTTCATCGGATCGGTGGGCAGGAAGGCACCGAACTTTTCGGCCAGATACAGCAGGATCGAACCCGATTCGAACAGCCGCACGGGCTCTGCACCGCTGCGGTCCATCAGCGCGGGAATCTTGCTATTGGGGTTTATGGCCACGAAATCGCTGCCGAACTGGCCGCCCTGGCGGATATCGATCAGCCAGGCATCATATTCCGCGCCCGAATGCCCGGCAGCGAGCAATTCCTCGAGCATCACGGTGACCTTCACGCCATTGGGCGTCGCCATCGAATAGAGCTGCAGCGGATGCTTGCCGACCGGAAGCTCCTTGTCGTGCGTCGCGCCGGCGATCGGGCGGTTGATATTGGCAAAGGCGCCGCCATTGTCCTTGTTCCAGGTCCAGATGGCGGGCGGGGTGTAATCTTCGGGGAAGTTGGTCATGGATCGGGCCTTTCGCGGTTCGATCGCGATTCGACAGGCCGGATCGCGACGACAGGGGCGTCGCCCGACAAGATGGCGGTGCGCAAGACTCAGTCAAGGGCATCGCCTCGCGATGACCGCGCAACGAAAAAGGGCGACCATCGCTGGCCGCCCTTTCCCGAATCAGTACCTGATTGCCTTGCAGCTATCAGGGGCTGTTGGGCTCATCGTCATCAGCGATGACGATGATGCCACCGATCACGGCGGCGGCTGCCACGACACCAATGATGATGCCGGTGCTGCCTTCTGCGTCGCTCTCTTCGCCCGAAGCGCTGGCGCGAGCTGCGGAGGTCGCAGCCTGTGCCAGAACCGGAGCGCCGACCATTGCGGTCAGAGCAAGCGCAGCCAGTGCGGTCTTTGCAAGTTTCATAGGATTGTCCCTTCAGACATGCTGCTAGCGATCGCCATATTCCACAGCTGCTTAGCAAATGCAACATGCGTTCAGCGCAATTATCTGGAAATTCACCGCAGTTTTTGGGGGATTTGAAGTCTTTACAACAGATCGAGCAAACCCATGGCCGCCATCTGTAACGGCGCAAGATAAACCGCATCATCGAACGATACGCTATTGGTCAGCGCGTAAAATCGCCGAGCGCTATCGTCGCTCATCCCCATTTCACGGTAAAAATCAATATACTCGCGATGCACCGGGTCGCTCTCGGGCAGATCGTCGGCTTCGCGTCCCAGATCGTCGCGCCAGCTGTGAACCGCGAACTCTGCGCGCGAATCGGCGCGGCGGCGCACGCCCGCCAGGAACAGCTCGACCGCGCCCGACCGCACCGAACCACCGGCTGGGACCAGTGTTTCGATCCCGGCATGCCGCACCATCCGCGCAAGGCGCAGATTGGCCTCGTCATCGTCGGATCCCGGGCATTCGATCATCCGCAACGTCGCGATGCCCGGAAAGGCTTTCAGCATGGCGACGAACTGGTCCGGCGTGCGCGAATCGACCACGCCGATCATGTCCGCGCTGCGCGGATCGGTCACGCGGAACGGGCCGAAAGTGGCGAGCGCGGGCTTCGCCTGCGCCTCGGTCGCCGGGGCCGCAATCTCGGTCCAGCTGAGCTCCTCGTGCCAGGCGATCGCGGCAGTGTCGAGCGCCAGCGCCGCGCCGCCCAGGCTGATCTCGCGCGCCTCGATGCGATCGGGGCACAGCAAAAGACCGAACAGGACAATGGCGGGCAGAAAACGCGGCAGCGGCATGAGCGGGCATCGGACGGGGGTGGATGATGCTCCACCGATGCGCCTGCCGGTTTGCCGAAGGGTTGCGAAACATGGTCAGGGCAGACCGTTAAGCCAGGCTTACCTGCTCGCCCTGCTCTCAAGAAAATGCATATTCTACAATTGCTTGAGCCGCCTCAAATTGGTTAGCGGGCCTCGGCCAGCTCGGCAAGCTGGTCCGCCATGGTCGCCCAGCCTGTTTCGAACCCCATGGTCCTGTGCTGCTCGCACGCCTCTTTCGTCCAGTGCCAAGTGGTGGCGGTGTAACGCGTGCCCTCGCCCTCGGGCGCGATCTCGAGGCAGCCGACCATGAACGCGGCCTGCGGAATCCAGCCCTTGCGGAACGCATCGGTGAAGACGATGCGCTGGCCCTGCGTCACCTCGAGCAGCACGCCATCGCCTTCATGGCTCTCGCCATCGGGACCGCGCATGATCGTCGCCATCCGCCCGCCCGACCGCCAGTCGATCTCGACGATCTCGGTCCGCCATGGGCGCGGGCACCAGTAATCTTCCAGCTGTCCGGTCATCACCTGCCAGACCCGTTCGGGCGGCGCGGCAATGTGCCGGCTAACACGAAGGGGGTAACCGGGTTCGTCTGTGGCTTCGGTCATGGTCTTTTCTCCTGCCATTCAATCGCGGTTGGGTGCGCCGAGCGGGAAGAAACCGCGATAGGGCCGCGCTTCCTCGATGCAGCGGGCAAAGGATGGTCGCGCGATCAGCCGGGCGCGATAACCTTTGAGGGCGGTGAAATGCTCGGGAATGGGGTGCGACCAGTCGGCGTAGAACAGCGCCGGGGCCGCACCACAATCAGCCAGCGTGAAGGCGTCTCCCGCCGCCCAGACGCGGCCCTGCATATGCGCGTCCAGCCAGCCATAAATGGTATCGAGCATCGCCCTGGCATCGGCGAGCCCGGCAGGATCGCGCTGGTCTTCGGGCCTGAGCGCATCGAACACCGTCTTCTGCTGCGGGCTCATCACGTAATTGTCGATGATCCGGTCGAGCATCCGCACCTCGAGCGCTGCCACCGGATCGGCCGGGATCATCGGCGCGGGGCCGGGATGCGCGATCTGCAGATGCTCGATGATCGTGCTCGCCTCGATCACCGTCCGATCGCCATCGCGCAGCACGGGGAACTTGCCGATCGGCCATAGGCGGTGCAATTCGGCCTGGTTCTCCGGCTGATCGGGGCCGAGCATGCGGAACTCGAACGGGATAGCGTTCTCGTACAGCGCAATCAGCACCTTCTGGCAATAGGACGAGAAGGGATGTGCGAAGAGCTGCAGCGTCATACGGCGGCCTTCCGGGGCCCGACGAGCGAGAAGGTCGCGCCCTGCGGATCGCGCCCGGTGATGATATAGTCGCCGCCCGGAATCTCGGACGGGCCGAACAGGATCTCGCCCTGGCGCAGCGGGATGGTGCGCGCGGCGGCATCGATGTCCTCGACATAGAAATAATGCGCCCAGCCCGCCCAGGGCATGTCGCCGGGCTTGGTCATCATCGCGCCGATCAACTCACCATGGCGCAGGAATTCGTAGGCCCCCATCGGCCCCATATCCATCTCGCCATCCTTCACCCAGCCGAACAGCGTGGAATAGAATTTCATCGCTCCCGCCTGATCGGTGGTGCTGAGCTCGTTCCACGCGCAATGGCCGGGCTTGCCGCCATTGCAGACATAGGCGCGCGACGTTTGACCCGACTGGTCCTGCATCAGGTAGAAGGGAATACCCTGCGGATCGGCGACCATGGCAAGGCGCCCGGTACCGGGCAGGTCGCGCGGCCCCATATGCACGGTACCGCCAAGCGAACGCAGGCTGGCGAGCGCCGCATCGATATCGTCGACCGCGACATAGCCCAGCCAGCAAGGCTGCGCGCCGCCCGCAAGCATGTCCGGGGTCAGCGTCAGGATGCCGCCGATCTCCTCGTTCCCAGCGCGGATGGTGCGATAGTCGAGATCGGGCTGCTGCGAATCGCCATAGGTCCAGCCGAGCAGCGCGGCGTAGAACGCCTGGGCCCCATCGGCATCGCGGGTCATCAGCTCGTACCAGACGAATTCGCCCTGTCGGTTGCTCATGATCGGCGCTCCCGTTCAGGCGGTCAGTTCGACGACCGGGACAAAGCCGCCGAAGATCAGCCGCTTGCCGTCGAAGGGCATCGGGTTCCTTTCCGGGTCCATGCGCGGATCGAGCTTGGACGGATCGGTCATCATCTCCTGCATCTTCGCCATCGCGGCATCGCGCGTCGCCTTGTCGGGCCATTCGATCCAGCTGAACAGCACCGCCTCGCCATCTTCCGCCTTCACCGCACGGCGAAAATCGGTGGTGTGGCCGTCGGGCACGTCATCGCCCCAGCATTCGACGATGCGCAGCGCGCCCAGCTCCATGAACACCGCGTCGCCCTGGCGCGCATGCTCGATGAACCTGTCGCGGTTGGCCTCGGGGCAGGGAATGACGAAACCATCGATATAGGTCATGGGTGTTGCTCCTTGTCGCAGAAGGGAAAGCAGTTTTCAGGCAGCGTCGGCGGCGGCCTCGATCGCGGCGATGTCGATCTTCACCATCGCCGACATGGCATCGAAGGCCGCCTTGGCGCGCGCGGGATCGGGATCAGAGAGCAGTTCCATCATCCGCCGCGGCACGATCTGCCAGCGTACGCCCCAGCGATCGTGGCACCAGCTGCAGGCGATTTCCGCGCCGCCATGGCCGACGATCGCGTCCCAGATTCTATCGGTCTCGGCCTGATCCTCGGTATAGATCTGGAACGAGATCGCATCGCCATGCGGCTTGCCCGGCCCGCCGTTGAGCGCGACCCAGGCCTGGCCGGCCAGCGTGAATTCGACCAGGATCACCGCGCCTTCAGCGGTCGAGGGATTGTCCGATGGCGCGCGCACCACCCGGTCGATCCGGCTGTCGGGGAGCAGGCCGGCATAGAAGCGCGCGGCCTCTTCCGCCGCGCCGTCGAACCACAGGCATGGTGCTATCTTGCTCATCGCCACATCCTCGCTTGGCCCGGCCGCCTGTTTCTGCGACTCGGGAGCTGTCGTTGCCGAGCGTGTGAGCGTGTGTTACAAAAAGCAACTGCTTAGTTATTATTTATAACCTCAAAGGGAGTAACATTGCCAAAGCGGCTGTATGACGATGCGTGCGGCACCGCGCATGCGCTGGAACTGATCGGCGAGCGCTGGGCGCTGCTGGTGATGCGCGAGCTGATGCTCGGGCCGCGCCGGTTCAGCGAGCTGCGCGCCGACCTTCCCGGCATCAGCGCCAATGTGCTGACCCAAAGGCTCGAGGGGCTGGAGGAAAAGCATCTGCTCGTCCGCCGCCGCCTGCCGCCGCCCGCCTCCGCGCAGGTTTATGAGCTGACCCCCTGGGGATACGAGGCCGAACCTTTGGTGCAGATGCTCGGCCGCTGGGCGGCACGATCGCCCTGGCACGATCCGACCCTGCCGATCAGCGGGGTTTCGGTGATGCTCTCGTTCCGCACGATGATCCACCGCGCGCGGGTCGGAGACCTGGCCTGCCGAGTCGGTTTCGTCTTCGGCGACATGCGCTATGTCGGCCAGCTCGACGCCAGCGGTATCGCGATCGCGCGTGGCGAGGCCGAGGGCTGCGACATTGTCTTCACCGGAACGCCGCACGCGCTGGCGGGCGCGGTCTATGGCGGGGTGCCGCTCGACATGCTCGAAGCCGAAGGGCTGCTCCGCGCCAAGGGCGATCCCAAGCTGATCGCGCGCTTCCTCACGCTGTTCCCCTTGCCCGAGCGGGTGGAATTGCCTCCGGAATGACGCAATCTCGTCGAATCCGCTCGACACATTAACCGCGCCACGTCACGCTCCCCTTGGAACAAAAGGGGGGCGTTGATGGTCGCCATCGTCCAGACCGTGGCCTATCTGGGGCTCGAGGCGCGCAGCGTCGAGGCGCAGGTGCAGATTTCGCCCGGCATGAACAAGGGCATCGCGGTGGTCGGCCTGCCCGACAAGGCGGTGGGCGAAAGCCGCGAGCGGGTGCGCGCCGCGATCGCCTCGCTCGGCCTGTCGCTTCCCCCCAAGCGCATCACCGTGAACCTGTCGCCCGCCGATCTTCCAAAGGAAGGATCGCATTACGACCTGCCGATCGCGCTGGCATTGCTCGCGGCGATGGGGATCATCGATGCCGAGCTGGTCGGCGAATATGTCGCGGTGGGCGAGCTCGCGCTCGACGGGCGCATCGCCGCCTCGCCCGGCGTGCTGCTCGCGGCATTGCACGCCTCGGCTTGCGGAAAGGGGCTGATCTGCCCGGCGGCGCAGGGGGCCGAGGCCGCCTGGGCGGGCGGCATCGACGTGATCGCCGCGCCCGATCTGCTCACCCTGCTCAACCATCTCAAGGGCCATGGCCGCCTCAGCCCGCCCAAGCCCGGCATCGCCGAAGAGCCCGCGCCCGGCCCCGATCTCAAACAGGTTAAGGGCCAGGAAACCGCCAAGCGCGCGCTCGAGATCGCGGCGGCCGGGGGGCACAACATGGTGATGGTTGGCCCGCCCGGCGCGGGCAAGTCGCTGATGGCCTCGTGCCTGCCGGGCATATTGCCGCCGCTCACCCCGCAGGAGGCGCTCGAGGTCTCGATGGTGGCAAGCGTCGCGGGCACCCTGGTCGATGGCCGGATCAGCCGCGCGCGGCCCTTCCGTGCGCCGCATCACAGCGCCTCGATGGCGGCGCTCGTCGGCGGCGGCTTGAAGGTGCGCCCCGGCGAGGTATCGATGGCGCATCTTGGCGTGCTTTTTCTCGACGAGCTGCCCGAATTCCAGCGCACCGTGCTCGATTCGCTGCGCCAGCCGCTCGAGACGGGCGAAGTCAGCGTCGCGCGCGCCAATGCGCATGTCACCTTCCCGGCGCGGGTGCAGATGATCGCGGCGATGAACCCGTGCCGCTGCGGCCATCTGGGCGACCCCGCGCTCGGCTGCTCGCGCGCGCCGCGCTGCGCGGCAGACTATCAGGCCAAGGTCTCCGGCCCCCTGCTCGACCGGATCGACCTGCATGTCGAGGTCGAGGCCGTCACCGCCGCTGATGTAAAACACGACACTCAGTGAGAATATCGGAAGTGTGTGAGAATTTCTAACTCGGACGGTTCTGTGATCCCCGATAAAAAGCTATATTTTCCATATATTTAGTGACTCCAATCAAAATCAGTCGTTAGTCAGTGAGACCAAATTTAGTCGAAAATTGCCCGCATTTTTCGCTGAATTTTTCGCTTGGAGCCCTCCATCCTTGCCTCACCGCTCAAGCCGGGCGGACATGGAAGGAGACCCCGAATGGAACCGCCATTCAAAGCCATTGAAGGCATATCAACTGCATCAGTTGGAGATCGAAAGATCCTTCGTCGAGTTGCCCTGGAAGAAGGTGCGACTCGTGAAGGCGCCACTGACTTTCCCGAAACGATTGCTGCGGTCGTCGATGTGGAGACGACAGGGCTGTCCTTGGACGAGGATGGAATAATCGAACTGGCGCTTCGCCGCATTCACTTCGATCACCTTGGTATCGTGACATACATCGAACAGCCCTATGTCTGGCTTGAAGATCCAGGCATGCCCGTTCCCCTTGATATCTCCCGTCTGACCGGGATTACAGACTATGATGTAGAAGGGGAGCGAATAGACGAGGATGAGGTCCTCGAGCTGCTTTACGAGGCGGACATCATCATCGCGCATAATGCCAGCTTCGATAAGCCGTTCCTTTCCCGTAGGATTCCTCCGATCGGGGAAATGCTCTGGGGCTGCAGCTGCCAGGACGTGGATTGGGTGCAAAACGGCTTTGAGGGGCGATCGTTAGGCTGGCTTTGCGCACAAGCAGGTTGGTTTTTCGACGGTCATCGTGCGTTGGCTGACGTCGATGCCGTCATCACGCTGTTGCGATACCCTGGCCTCGATTCACCGACCCTCCTTGCCGAACTCTATGACACTGCAAGACAACCTCGAAAGCGTTTCGAGGCGGTCGGCGCCCAATTTGACGTGAAGGAACTGCTCAAAGGCAGGGGCTACCGCTGGAACGATAAGAAGCGGGTCTGGTTCAAGGACGTGCCAGCTACCCAAGCGTTCTCCGAGGAAGCCTGGTTGGATCAGCACGTCTATTCCGCGAACAACAGGCCGAAGGCCTTCGGTCCTCGCATAATCCAACTGAAAAATGAGGATCGCTTCCTGTGATCTAATTATCAAAGGAACATATCATGTCTAAAAAAAGAACAAAAATGCTGGCCGTTGTCACTGCGTTACCGGCTCGGCTTTCCTTGGCGGACCAGGAGATCGTGCCGCTGCAGTATTTTCGTGTGCCAGAGCGTCGTCCAACCGGCGATGGTCCATGGAAACATGAGCCGGAAAAAATCGGCTGGCGCGATGCAACGACTGATCTGCCCTGCATCATGTTGCGCCATCCCAATGGAACCTTTTGCGGATACGTTGGCGTGCCAATATCGCATCCGTTATTTGGCTTTGAAGCATCAGCCATCGATGCGGGCATCGGCATCAACGTGCATGGCGGCCTGAATTACGCCAGCGAATGCCAGGCTCGTGTCCCGGAAGCCGTCTCTATCTGTCATGTGCCCGCTTCAATGCCGAGGCATGCGCAAGCCCGCTACGACTCGTCGCATGAGGCCGTTTGGTGGTTTGGCTTCTCCACAGATCATCCCGGCGATTTTGTTCCGACGCGCCCTGTCCAAAGCGGTGTTGCTGGCCTCGAAGTGTATCGCGATCAGCATTTCGTTTACAGGGAAGTTGTGCGGCTAGCGGGACAATTGGCGGCCATTGCTGACGCGCCCGTCTCTGCTCCTGCCGGTGAGACCCTGCAGCTACCGGGTTGGAATCCGAGCAACGATGGCGAGGAGCAGGACCATGGATAAGGACATTTCATACTCAGATCGTCGGAACCCCAATCTCCCTTGGGGCTATTGGCTCGTTGCTGACGAAACAGAAGCAGGCGTGAAAAACCTGACCGATGAGGATGGTCGGCGTTGGTCGTCTGTTCGGGAGGCGTTTTGGACGGGCAGGCTGAATATGCTGCCGCTTCGGACAGAAGTGAGAGACGAATCGCTTGAGATGTTAGGCTCGTTCCTGGCAGTGCTCGATCGAAGAATCATCGGGATCGAGGAGCAGGTAAATGATCTCTGCCATTCCAATTGGTGGATGACAATAATCCTCATGAACTGGCTGCAATCTATAGGCTTGGTTAAATTTGAAGGTCTGGGCACATATTCTTCCCATGACCCTTTGACACCTGAGGGGAAGGCTGTGCTGATCATGCTGGCATCGACCCGGCCGGCTGCTCATACGCCTTATCCTTTAGGCATGAGCTGGATAACTGCCCGTCAGGGACTTGACCGGGGGTATGATCGCGAGGTCGTTTCTGAGCTTATCCGCCGCCAGGAGCAATACGCAGATGGGTTGAATTATAGGTTCATGCGTGCCGAAATTGCCGGGAAGCCTTCGATCAAATTAGTCGGTCCGGACATCCAGCAGACCATCCCGTGCAGGCGGACCGTATGGTCGATGACGTTCACAGACAATTATGCTCGGGACCGCTTCTACCTGTGGCTCCATGAGCGCATCGACAGGTGGGAGGCTTGGGGTGAGCTTGCGTCGTTCAAAACGGCTCCGGCCCTTACCACGAGGCTGCTTGAACTGCGCTTCTGTGACGAGGAGATCGGATCCAGTTGAGGTTGCATTGGGAGACTTCGGGGCCCCGGTCGCATGCAACGTTTAGGAATCTGCGTCGGTCCTAGCCATTCTTGGGGATCAAGGAGGTGACGGGTCAAATTTAAAGAACTATCATCGTAGCGGTATATATCACGATCGAGGAACACCGAGGCTACATTCGCTAAAATGTAGCCTCGGACAGCTGCCTTCAGAATGCCCTGCTCAATTGAGTAATACCTTTAGAAAAGGCATGCCTCACCAGCAATTCGATGAAATGTGTGTTGTTGTCTTCGCGGTAGGACATGGACGCTGATGCTTTAGATCGGCTTGGCCCCTCAATAACAAATGAACCATCTTGACTTAAGACAGTCACATCACTCCAACTATATTCAGCTGGCTCTTCGCTGAAAAACTTTCTACGCCGCAAAATAACAGAAGAATCTTTTATAATCGCGTTTCCTGCCGATATCGATTGCCCTGTCTTGAGGCAATTGAGGATATCCGAGATGATACGATCTGCCAATGCCTTAAATAAGCGCTGCACAAAAGCATCAAATATTATTTGGTTGCTAAACTCTACGGTTGTGAGGCGCTTACCGTCGTGCCATGCAATCAGGTAATCGGTCCCCGTTGGAATGCCGTTGACCGATTTACGTAATCCGCCCCATCGAACATGCTTTACGTCATCAAGCGGTGTTGTTCGGCCTTTCCATTCTAACCCGGCGCTGCTGATTGCAAGGCGTGTTTTTGTGATTTTTCCGATATTAGCGGCGTAGGATATTTCTGCTTCGCGGGCACTGTTATCTTGCTCGATTTCCTCAAGAGTTTTGGAATCTTTAGCCAGAATTTGCGCAACTGCTGGAATAACACTGAAACTGCGCTCCAGCATCTGGGAAAGCCTTTTCGATTCTTGTGTCAGTTTATGCTGGTTGAAAAGGTCTATCGAAAGCCCCCGCACGAGATATGCAAGTTCTTCGCTTTCATCGTGCCTGCTACCGCGTATCTTCGCGCTCATATGGATTGGGTAGGTTAGCTCCTCCCACGTTTCGAGCAGCAAGCCGATTGAATCGAGAATAGGTGTTAGGGCGTCCGGTCGCGAAGGGGCAATCTCCCGGGCCTTGTCGACAAGGGTTTCAGCTGCCTGAATCTCTTTCAATATGAACGGATTAGCACGAAGCGCATAATCGTCGACTACCTCGTGGAGCGCGCGTGGGAATCTCCCTGTGTCGGCCGCGTTCTTCACCGCACCATACATCGCCTCAGCCATGTGGGCCGATGGGGCGCGATTCAGGATTTCTAAGACCGTTCTGCGCCATACAAGTTGGCGATTCTTGAGTGCGTCGGCGGCGACCTCCTCATTCGAAATGGGTGGTATGCCCGCGATCTCGCGATCTTCATTGATCTCGATGACGATGCGGTCAAGCCGAGCGTCATCGGCGGCCGAAGTCAATACATTGAGGAACTGCTGAAGGTCTTCGGCCTTCGAGGGGGGCGATCTCAGGGCAGCGTATGTGATCGCATTGGCTCTAGCCAAGCCGGTTAAGGGCAGATCCAGTATCTCATTATATCGAGCGGCATCGCATGCCTTTTGCGCCATGCCGGGAGCAACACCAGGGAACCAACCGAATTCCGCTTCAATGCGTCGACGCGGGTTGGTCAACGTAGCCCGAGCTTGTTGACACGCTTCGGCGTCGTGAAACAGCGACTGGTTCTCTGCAGCTTCCATGATCCGCGATGGATCATCCCGGGTTGTTACCGCAAGGAGCGCAAACGGGTTAAGGTCATTCATCAAGTCACTGGACACGATTGCGTCCTTCATTTTGCAGGGTGAAGCGACGGGTTCCGATACTCGCTTCAGCAATGGATCGTTGGCTGGCGACGAACTGACGGCCGCCGCAGAGTGAGTTGAACTCCTCAATTGCAGCATTGAAGCTGTCCAGGTTCCGGTTCATTCGATCTGGATCGGTGTATTTGAGGCTCTCCAGCTCAGATTTCTGAGCAGTCAACCTAATCTCTTCGGCTAGACAATACTGGATCTCAGACACCGTCAAAGGAGCATAGCCAGGAGACGGTTTCGTCTCTACTCCTGGATCGACAAATCCACCGTATTCTGTTTCCGAGCCGAGCCCTTCAATGGAGCCATCGAATGACTCGGTTTCGCTCTCTGATGTCTCTTCCTCTGGTTCTGCTGAGAGAGCTATGCCAGTATCGCCAGAAAGGGCTTCCTCTGCCGGGGCTTCAGCAGACTCATAGCTTTCAGCGTCGTCGCTATAGCTATTGTCGTCGGAATTGATGGCAACCGCCGAAAATATGCAGACAACAAAAATTACAATGCCCGCGATCCAGCACCCTGTATTTGTGTTACCGGATGCGGCTAGGCCATCGTTATGAACTGTTTCGACCGGTGGAGCCGATTTCGCGCTGTTAGTCTTCGGAGGCGGTGGGGTTGCAAGAATTTTTTCAGCCGATGCGATCGCAGCATCGGCATCAGTGCTGAACGAGGAGAGTCCATCGAAGCCAGTCGGGGCGGGTGCAGCCATGGATCAAAATCCGATTGGATTGCGTTCGTCAGGGTCGCGAGAAGGACATCTCGCTAGGGCGGCGTTGATCTCCTGATCCTCGATTTGAGTTTTGCGAGCCTTGGCTGCCAAGCGGCCTGCTTCCCGCACCACAAAAGAAGCGTCGGACAGCGGTCGACCGGAAAGCTGCTGTGCCAATTCGTTCAGGTCCGAGATGTTGTGCGGGATATCCTTGAGCAGCGCTTTTAATAGCCCGCAAACCTCATCTTCCCCGGCATGATCGACATGGATCACGTGATCGAATCTGCCACGCCGAAGGATCGCTGCATCGATTGCGTCAATCTGGTTCGTCATTCCGATAACAAGGACACGGTTTGCACTTGCTTCTGGAATTCGGCGGAGAAATTCGGCCACTTCTTCAACATTATGCTGGTGAGAGGCTCCATCACGGCTGGCCAGGAAGGCGTCCATCTCGTCGATAATCACTACAGAGGGCGCAGCCTTCATTGCGGCTGAAAACACCTCTGCAACCTTGCGCGAAGTTTCGTGGATATACGGGCTGGCAACGCTGGATGCCTCGATGGAGAAACTAGGCCATCCCAGATGGTCGACTAACCTTTCCACAGCATAGGTTTTTCCGCAACCGGTTGGACCTTCAAGAATGATGCCCCCCGGAAAACGCACGCCCATCGCAGCGTATCGGTCTTCGTCGCGCACGATATCAATGACATGCTCATTGAAGAACTCTGACAGATACCGTCTTCCGGCTAGCTCGAATGGGCCGAGCGGGCCTCCCTGGGCTGTCTGGCCAACACCGGGATCAATGGTGGCTGATTTCAAGTTCAGAGGCTGCATGGGGGTTATCGCGGCAGAATCGAGAAGCTCGGAGATTACTTCAGGAGACAGCCAGGGTGCGACTCGCCTCAGCGCCACCACGTCATCAGCCGCGATGTCGACGCCACCTGTCAAAAACGCCCCGAGGTGACGAGCCTTGCTTTTGAGGGGCAGGCTGGCCTCGCCGAACGTGATGATCCTGTCGAATTCTGCGAGGAAGATTGAGTCTGGCGTAATCGCTGATACGTCCGCCAATGCTCGGGCAAAACTCTTTGCCGCCTCCAGGTTTGGTTTCTTGTTTGCCTGACCGAGCGCTGAGGCCGGACCCACCGTTTTCAGGAAGTGGAAATCGTGGCCTGCGAAATTGAAGGTCTGCCAAGGCAGGGAATGAGATACATCTGGGGGGAGAATGTCCTTGGCTATAACAATGCTGCCACCCTGCCTGCGCTTGTGCACCCAGACACCGTGATCAGACACGAAGCTGGCGCGCCCGAGTGTATTTCCGTCTGGCAATTCCAGACCCTGAGGGAATGGCGATGCCTTCATCATCCCCTCACGATGTTGACGGCGGCAAGCATCTCTTCTTCGCCTACGCGGGTGAATCGCAGCTCGTCCAGGTGCATGAGGATTTCACGCAGCTTCTGAAAATCCTGTTGGCTCAAGGTGAGCCGGCCGTGATCGATCAACTGCCTGTATCTTGCCTGATCGGTGAACTGTTCCGGGCTATCTGCTAACCAATGGAAGCGCGCGACGATAAATTCGTCAGACCGCCACAAGATTGTGACGTTCCGGGTCCGCAATTCCGACAAATGCGCCTCAAAATCGCTTCCGCCAACATCGATCGAATGCTGTGCGGTTCGGACCAATGCGTCGAATTGTTCGGCCTCTTCAGGTCCAGCCAGATCGCGAGCCAGGCGGTTGAAGCTGTCCACCACAGCTTCAAGATCGATCTGTCTGATGGTTTTCAGATGGTCCTTGCGAAGTATGGATATCTCTTTGCGCGCAGCGCGGATATCATCGAGGGCTTGCTTGGTCTCTTCGGGCTGTGCTCGGTCGGCGTCGATATTTCCCGCCTTAATGACACGCTGCCTGAGCTGAGAAATACGCGGGTCGTCGATGTGTTCCTCGAGCGCATCGAGCCGTTCGATTGTGTCAACCGCCTCGACGGCTACAAACCCAGCGGCCTGCGAATAGTCGATCTGGGCATCTTGACGGGAATAGAAGTTGTGACCGCTGCTGAATGATCCGCCAATGCTCGGCACTGAGATGTCAACACGAATGTTGCCGGAATCAGTCACCTCGTATTCGCAAATGATCTCGGCTCCGGTAGCGATGATACCCTCATCAAAATCTGTCCCTGCCAGTTTGAAGGTTCCGATAAACACGTTGTCTTCAATCGGCTCTTGAATAGACCCTTCCCACAGCTTGAAATTTAACGACCCGGGACTCCCCGTTCGCAGCGTCTCGCCTGCACGAAACGTCTGCGTCCCCTTTTTGGGGAGCGGATCGCCAGCTCGCACCAATGGCTGCAGCACGCGCGCACCGTTCTTGCTCTCAAGCACCTCAATGCTGATTGTGTGAGAGGCCGGAATTGCGTCAATCGAAGCGGCCGTTCGGCTGATGACGATGCGGTCATTAGGAATCGAGACTGGCCCGCCATTGGCATCGAAGACAAACACCCGGAATGTGTTTTCGCCCGGTTTGGACAGCGGCAGATCGATTGAAGCACCATTTCTGAGCGCTTGCCGTCCCGACGACCATCCAGTGTCCAGACTATCAACCTGGAATTCGCCCTCGGATCCCTTGACGTCGCGGGCAACGATTTTTGCTGAGACATCGGGCGTGCGGGCGACATACGCGAACTCAATGCCAATCGAGGACAGCGAACTGCGTGCAGCCTTTCGACCTCTGCTCTGCGTGGTCCAATCAATTGATTCGGCAAAGATCGCTGCGCCTTCAGCGACAGCGGTCATTGGGTTGACATCGGTTGAAGCCGCGATGCCAAGCTGAAATGCCACCTTATCTCTCAGCGGCTTGTATTGCGTTGGACCGCCCACGAATACAATTCGATCAACGTCATGGGGGCTTATTCCTGCCTGATCGAGCGTCTCGCGAGCAGATTGAATGCCCTTTTCCAGGGTCTCTTCTATCAGCGCATTCAGTCGGTCCCGGTTGAGCGGGATATCAACGTAGATTTCTTCGCCCTGACGATCACGAACCCCGATTTCTGTCTCCGAAAGGGCTATCACCGTATCCTCGGCGTGGGATAGTTCGATTTTTGCCTTCTCTGCTGCCCATGTCGCCATTCTGACGAGTGTCTTGAACTGGGGATTAGCGACGAAGTCGTCCCCGACATCAAAGTTCTCGACCAACCACGGTTTAACGACATTGTTCATGAGGGCCCGGTCGATATCCCTCCCGCCGCACATCTCAACTCCGCCATGTGCAAGAAGACTGACCCTTCCCTTCATGCTCTGTGCGATTGCAATGTCGAGAGTTCCGCCACCAAGATCGAAGATCAGGAATGTGCCGTCATTGTTTCGCTGCCGCATCACGCTCATGACAGCGGCAACCGGCTCCTGCATCAGCGCAACCCTGCCAATGCCTGCCGACTCAGCTGCTGCGAGCGTCGCATCTTTCTGCATCTGGTTGAACGCTGCGGGAACAGTGATGACCGTGCCCGTGTCCCCGCCGTTGCGCATGCCCTCAGGCAGATAGCCGAATACTGTGCGCAGGATCTCTGCCGAACACTCTTCGGGCGTCATTGCCTTGTCCAAGGCCTTCAGATTGATGGGCGTGCTGGTCCCCATCATTCTCTTGAAGAGCACGGCCGCATTGTCAGGGTTTCGGGCGGCGTTGTTGTAAGCTCTGGAACCAACAAACTTATTGCCTCGCCGATCTAGGAAGATGGCCGATGGCGTAACGTCATGCTGCTCGGGACTCTTGTAGAGAGTCACTCGCTCGCCGTCATAGCTGGCTATAGCGCTGTTGGTGGTTCCGAGATCGATGCCGACGTATTCCATTTTTCTCACTTTCTGAGCATCATTGTGCCTGTGCGACGAACGCCATCAGCGCCCATCACTACTGGCTCCATCATCTGGTCGACGAATAATTCGTCATCTGCGTCAAAGTCGGCTGCGTTCAGAGCGGTAGCTGCCATACCTGGCTGATAGGGCTGGCCCTCAAGGTCAACGATCCGCAGGCCGAGCGGAGCCAAAGAATCTTCCAGCTTGCGATGGAAATATCGAACCTGATTGGACTGTCGGCTGGCGGACTTGATGTCTCGCAAGTCGATCGACTTCTGGAACATGCGGCATAGGCGCCAGCTTTCGACAGCCAAGCCGATCAGCAGTTCCTCAGTTTGAGCCTGGTCAGACACACAGCACCCCTTTCGCATTGACCTTTATGGTCTTCCTAAAGGGTGTTTTAGGATCGATGTGCTGCAGTCACCAAGCGTTTACCGGCATGACTGGAAAGATTTCTCATTCAATTTGGGGGGATGTTTTTGCGAAAAATATCGGATGCCGGAATGCCTGCAAATATCAGGTCGAACGTTCACAGTTGGATGGCGTTGAGCCAGCGGAATCCGGATGACTATGCTACTGTCTGAGCGGCAGACAGATCAGGATACCTTACGTCTCCGGATTGGGATCATCAAAACCGGCATTAACCGATGAAATTTCGTTACGCCCCCTCGGGCTGGCTCGAAACACATGCCGATTTGGCGAGCTGCACAGTTAGCAGCGTCATCTGCAGATGACCGCACTCTGCAAGAGAATTCCTTACAGATGAAGTGACTGACTGGATGTCAGTTGTGAGGGGAAAAGGGTTCCGAACTCTTAACCGCCCCAGGCTCCTGCTCCGCACTTAGCCTGAAAAAGTAAAGGAATTACTAATGGAGTTTAATTTTTCCACCCAGTCACTCAATGACAACACTCCTCAGGATTTCAAAGATCGGGAATTTTTCTGGCGTGCGCATTACATCGCCTTTGCAAAAATGTTCACGAAATTCCTTGCGAAGCAGCCGCCCGCATACGTGACCGACTGGCACTGGCGTGATTTGCTGGAATACGTCGATCAGAGAACTGAGAAATACGAGGGTTTGAACTTGTTTTTGCGTGTCGATCCGAAAGATTGTATGAAAGTGACCAATTTCGACGTCCATCTTGTCGGTATCGATCAAATCATCTGCCTTTCCGAATGCCTGCCTTGGAAAGACCCATCAGATGGTCAACTCTACATTCGTCCTAAGGGCAAATGGAATGTTTTTACAATAAACTTCTTTACGGGCGGACTTCGGATGTTTTTCGTGAAGAAGGGTGCGATGCGGCGCGGCCATGCTCTTGGACAGCAGGAATGGCGTGATCGAGTTCGCGATGAACTGCTGCAGCTGACCGGAAGTCGCTCCGAGTGAGCTCAGATCAGCGGGTTGGAACCGGTCCAGCCCGCTGATTTTCAGGTTATGTCTTTTCCACACCAAGCTTGCGCCCGGCAGTCCTTGGCCCACCGTCCTTCGGGGCTTTCCCCAGCCCGAATGATTTCGCCAGCTCGCTGCGCCTGGCTGCATATGCGGGAGCGACCATTGGATAATTCGCTGGCAGGCCCCATTTGGCCCGATATTCGTCAGGGGTCATGTTGAATTGGCGCTGCAGATACCGCCTGAGCATCTTCAGCTTTTTCCCGTCCTCGAGGCAGACGAGATAGTCGTCCTTCACAGAGGACCGAATTGAAACCGCAGGTATGGGCTCAGGCTCAGGCGCTGCTTCCTGTCCGGCCGTCGCAATGGCCGCGAACGCGCCATGGACGCTGGCAATCAGGTTCGGGAGGCCTGCCGCTGCCACGCTGTTGTTGCCGACATGCGCTGCCACGATATCAGCCGTAAGGCTGATCAATGTATCGCTGCTAATTCCTGTTTCTTCGGTCATTACGGTCCCTTTGTCACCGGCTGCCTTCGGGAAGATTAGGTTTTCCATCCATGTCGATCCAGCACATCCGTTGGATAAGCTGTAAAATTTCTGTGGACCATCGGTAAGGCGAGCAAATCAATACAGCGAATTTGTCAGGGTTGCGTGCAATGGGTATCTGATGGGCATGACGGTTTTGGCGCTCCTTTTGATCCAGGCGACAACTATCCCTGCAGGCCAGTCGTTCGACTGCACCCCGACCCATGTTTGGGATGGCGATGGGCCGGTATGGTGCGCTGAAGGGCCAAGGCTCCGATTGTCAGGAATTGCGGCCCGGGAGATGGACGGATCCTGTTCGGTTGGACATCCCTGTCCCGATGCAAGTCCCATCGAGGCTCGCGACGCTCTTGTGGACTTGCTGGGCACGAGAACAGGAGTGGGCCAGCACGGGCATATTCTGCTCAAGGGGCCGACCATGCGTTGCACGTCAACAGGTGGTGCTGGCGGAGACAGGACCGGAGCCTGGTGTGTTTCGCCGCGTTCGGGCGATATCAGCTGTGCCATGGTCAAGGGCGGCTGGGCAGCGCGCTGGGACCGATACTGGCAGAGGCATGTCTGCCGGTGAAGGAATGGGGCAAACCTGAAAAGCCGGAGCGATGGCTCTATGTTGAGGCCTGGATCATCGGGTTGGTGATGCTGACCGGCATTGGCCTGTTTGCCTACAACGGCTTATCAGGCTGACATTCTGGCGTAGATCGCATGTGCGCTCCACATCTAACAGCTCCAGAGCCGGATATAAGAGCCCTGCATTGGCAGCAGTGAGAAGCCTCGCTGGGGGTGTTTGCGTTCCCACGAGACGATAGCTTGAACGCGCGCCACAGGCTTCCAAGGCTGGATAGAATGGTTGCTATACCGACCAGGAGTGAACCGTCGATCGTAACCATTGTGATCTCCTTTCCATGAGTGCATGTTCTATTTCTGTTCTCATGTAGGAAAGGTGATTCTGGCATGGCGATAACGCTTCAGCCGATTCCGGCTTCAGCTTAGCAACGATACTGGCTTTCGATGGCGCGCTGGCTGGCCGACGGTATTTCTCAATGCTTGCGGCTCGACAGATTCTTGCGTTATGGAGCCAGCCAGCTCGAATTGGCCTCACTCCTCCAGGATGGCCAAGACCCGACCTATCAATTGGTTGGCCTAGCTTCGCATCTCCGCGCAAGGAATGGCCAGATATGACTGATCAAAAATTTCCCTGCATCGTTTACCGTCGGTTTCGCGATAGCGAGCCACGGGCAAACCTCTATGCTCAAATCCAGCAGAATGAGGCTGAAGCGGAGCTCCATGCTCTTGGGTATGCCATTCTTGGGGCACATTCTGATATAGAAATTGCGCCGCCATTTTGCGGACATTTCGAGCCACGGCCAGCCTGGCAGAATGCTATCGATGCAGCAATCGCCTGTGCGTCGGCACATGGAAGGTGCACCCTAATCGTGTTGCGATCCGATGGAATCGGAAGAGGTGACCCATTCTTGCCAGATGAGTCTGAGCAATT
The DNA here is from genome assembly GCF_059803595.1 of Blastomonas sp. 34TW. Classification (NCBI taxonomy): domain Bacteria; kingdom Pseudomonadati; phylum Pseudomonadota; class Alphaproteobacteria; order Sphingomonadales; family Blastomonadaceae; genus Blastomonas; species Blastomonas sp. 34TW. The sequence goes on along the minus strand of NZ_JAPFGW010000012.1, from coordinate 21,462 downwards.
GTGCGCGCAGGAAGTGGACATTCGCATTTGCGGCTTCTCCCTGCGTAGCCATGCCACGACCACGTCGCTGAGAGACTCTCTCGCGCGTTTCCGCAGCTTCAAAACGTTAGAGGGCACATCGCAAGCGAGACGCTTCGTTTCGATCCGATACCACGAGCCTGACCGCAAGATTGTGATACGCGTTGACCGCTGGAAGGCATTGGTTCGACTGTATTTTCCAAACCATGCCATGACGCCGTTGAAGCTTCGGTGGCGCTCATCCCAGCGTCCTGCTTTTTCTGTCGGGCCTTGGGTATCGGAGGAATGGCTGGAACTAGTTATTCCCCCCCAATCCGCAGCGTATCTGGGTTCATTTGTTCAAGGTGATCCAGATCCGACTGTGTTTTGGTGGCGTTTCAAGATCGGCGAGGGACGCGAAACGGAAGTCGGAGATGTTTTGATCCAGCATCGAGATCTCGATGCGCCCTCGCTGCCAGTAAATTGGTTTCGCTATACACCGGCTGCGCACCACGAAACTGATTATTTGTGGGACGACGCGCCCCCCGTTGAAACGCACCGTCTCATTCTGCGAAATTGGACGGAAGCGGATTGCATAAAGATCCATTCCATGCTCGCTGAGGATCTGGATTCGGATGTCGCCCGCCGCTGTGATGATGAAGGCATTGAGCTCTCAGACTTAAAGATTTTTGCAAGCCTTGGGAAATCTGGGCCGACGGTTTGGATCATGGAGCATAAGGCGACTAGATTGCCGGTAGGCATCTGCGGGCTGCTCTGCGACGAAGAAACCAGCGAAGGGGTTCGCTGGCAACTTTACTGCATCCTGTTACGGCACATGCAGGCTCAAGGATTGGCCTTGGAAGCGGCAACATCAGTGATCGCGACAGCATTCAACGACTGGAACGCTGCAGAAGTGGCAATGACCTTCGCTGCGAACTGTGATTCAGCACGCCGACTGGCGGAACGCCTGAGAATGGAATTAGAGAGCTCTCCCGATCAGGAGGCCCAGGCAGCGCACGACTGCGGACATATAACGTTCAGCATCGATCGCCGGCAATTTTGGCGAACTGGCCGGACGCCCTACGCGTTGGTGGATCAATTGCTGCAATCGAAATGAAACATCCTAGGATACGTTTTCTATTTTTTCGATAAAGTTAATATGTCAAGCAGGCGCCTGCGCAGCGTCATATCAAATACCGGAGTGGCCTCGATGCATATTTCTGACTTGGCAGCATTTGACCGGGCAATGTTGGAAATCAGCGAAGCCATAGCAAACCTGACAATGCGGGAGCCCCGAGGTCAACCAAAGCCTCCTACTGCCGCAGAGCTAACTGCCGCCTTCAATTCGCTGAAACAGCCACTGATCGAAGCTAGAGAAGCCGGGAGCGGCATAAATCCGTGGGCTCTCGCAGGCGTCAAGACCAAGGAGGTGCAGAATTGCTCTGTTCTGGCTGGATTGTGGAGTTTCGAATTTGGAGGAGCGGCGTCGCGAAGTTTTTTAGCCGCCTATCTGAAGATTGCTGTTCCCGACGTTGATTGGGAAAATGAGCTTTCGGCGGGATATCGCGTCGGAAAGGAAATCAATCCATTGGGAGAGACCGTCGATCGCGTTGATATAATTATTGAGACATCTCGTTATCTTATTGCGATTGAAGCAAAAATCAATGCGGCGTTTGAAGCGACTCAAATGGATCGATATCTGTTAGCCATTCAGCAACGATCATTCGATGTTGGCAAATCTCCAATAATCATGACATTGACAAGATTGTTAGAGCAAAATAGATTTTCAGTTTCAACGCGATGGAAAGATGTTTTTAAAGCTTCTCAGCGCTCAGTGCCCGACGGGGCCACAAACAAATCGTTTCAACAGAATTTAATTTTGAGTTTTGGATATCATGTTTCTACCTTTTAGGAGACATTAAAGTGAGTTCCGATGAACTTTCTATGCGAATCATTCAAAATATTGATATTATTGAATACACATCGGCCCATATAGAGCAAAGAACATTACCTGCTTTGTTTTCTGAATTCTCTGAGGTGTTCAGAAATTTTGTCGATCAATATGATTTGGAGGCCAATCTTGGGGGTGGCTTTGACGATGGATTATGCATTTACGATCCAAGGTGGGGGAGTGGCGGAGGTAATAAGCCATTTCTCAGGATAGAGGTAGGGAATGACACGGGTCCTAGCGGCATTGAATCTACGTCCTGGCTTGGAGATTTATGCGGATACGCAGAATCCAGTATAAATTTTTTTCTTGGTTCCCACCCCACTTCTCGAAAGTCGTGGAGAAATTTAGTTATGTCAGAGAGAAAATTTATTAGGAATCTTTGTAAGGCCGGGTTCCAGCGGGACGGAGATGATGGCGGCAACATTTGGTACCCGGTAAAACTCGATCGGAACGCGCTTGCCAGCGCATTCATGACCGGAGACTTCTCAGCAGCCCTGTCGCCAGTTGAACTGGCTCTTCAGAATATTCGGAGTGTCTGGACTGATTTGGATGAAATGGCAGCAGCGATCAGGAGTCTATGATGATAAGACCCCAAAAGGTGATTTGAACGCGATTTATTACTCAATAAACTGCTTGTATAGGATAGATACAGCGCTGAGTTAAGCAAGGTTCTTTATGATTTTCCACCTGCCCATCCTGACAGGATAGCTGCTGGCGTGATGGCAGGTAGGCCATCGTCGCTGACAATCCCATCGGCGATTGGCCTGAATAGAGAGGCGAGCACGATTGCCCGGTCCTGATCAGTTGCCGTGCCTTCCTTCTTCAGGGCCAGGTAGGTTTCCGCCATCGCTGAGCGGGACTTTGCATCGATAGCCAAGTGCTCTTCAGTCATATAGAGGCGGACGATGATCCGCAGCACCCAGAAATAAACGGTAAGGTAGAGCAAGGTTGCTGCGGAGGCGAAAATGATCTCAAATTGCCAGGTAGGGCGCAATCCGGACGACAGTGGATCTGGATTAGTGACCGTCATCGCGTCTGCAAATAGGAATTTGGCAATTGACATGAATCCAGCGGCAGCACCGAATGCAAGAGCTAGTCCAATGATTGCGACCCATAGAGATCTCGATCTCCACATGTTGGCAGCTTCTCGATGCGTCTCGCTGCGATCATTCCACAGCTTGACTGCTGATTCTAGTCGTAGCCGTTCGGTGAACAGCTTGTAGAGATCGTCCCAGCTCGCTTTCCAACCGTCACGCTCTGCCTGTATTTGTCTCGCGATCTCGTCCCGCCAAGCTGCAAGGTCGGATTTTTGGATTTCGGCTGCGTCCGTAATATTCTGTAGTCGGTCCGCGTGATCCTGCTCCATCTTCTCTAAGGCCTGATGGTGTTGTGAAAACGCCTCCGCTAAAGTCCGAGCGCTCGATCGCGCTGCATCACGCGCAGACCTGACGCCCTTCGATGAAAGCCCTGAAAGACGCTGAAACAGGCTCAATGCGCCAGCGGCTTCCGACTTCGGCATATTGCCAAAGATCACAGCATTTTCATTGGCGTCGAGATATTTTGCAGCACCCATCGCTGCTTGCGGTCCAAGTTCGCTAGCAATTTCTGAGATATGCTGCCCGACTTCTGACTCGAGGGAAACGGCCTTGCGAAGGAATTCGCTGTTCCCGACCGTTCGCATCAGACGGTCAATGTTTTCAGGAAATTGTTGTAAGGAGCCATTGATCTGCGACTGAAGCTGTCGCCAAGGCTCCGACAACTGGCGAGCGAACCCTTGAGGTGCTCGATTTTGAGAGGGTGGAGCGAGAGGGTGCTTCGCCCATTGATCGGCTTGTTGCGCAATGTATTTCATCAGGTCATCTGGCGACCTGAAAGAGCGCTTGCCGCCGGCATTCTCCCCAAACTCGATTTCAATCATGCCTGTCTCTACCTGCTTGTTGACCAGCCTCAGCGTTGCTCAATCGGGTTTGAATTCATTTCTGCGATGCCATTCCATACGGATCCGTGTCGGTTCCGCGAGAACCAGAGGCCGAGCAGTCTCTACCCCTAACTCCCGTCGTGCGGACGGACTGAGCAAACTGGAGACCAGCACCGTTCCGTCATCGTTGAACGAGATCAGGCCTGAGTCGAAAGCTGCGTCCCAAAGCGAAGAGAGCAAAAGCCCGTTATGCACGTCGAGCCTATCCGCGTCGGAAGAGCACTTTGCCCACGGGATGATATGAGAGGCCCGCAGAAGCTCGGGATCGGTGATGCCCGTAATCGGGCATGCTTCGCGCCAATATGTCATGAGGGCCTGACGGAAAATGTCTTGTCCCACTCGCTGACGGACGAGCGCATCACGCTCAGTTGCCCCGACTTTTGCCAACTCCTGGTTGAACTTCTCGAGCGGCAGTGTCGGGAGCGATTGGGCGAGTTCGTAGGTTCTGCGAATTGCTTCACAAAGCTCATCGCGCGTTTGGAATGCAAACGCCCCCGCGTGACCATGTGCTGCAGGCGAAGCCTTTTCCCCCTTCAACTCCTGCACCACCCCATGATGCTGGATAGACAGAAACCAAGGGCCACCAATGCCCGCACTGGCAATTGCGATCTCACCTGGCGCGCTGGCTGAAAACCAGAACAACCAGCCGTGGGATTCTCCGACAACAACGCGGTAACCTTGCCCGTTGGCTGCGCTTTGCAGTTCGCTGTGAACGACAAAGGGGAGATCGGTCAGGCGCTGGTCGGTCGATATGGTCACCGCAGGTAGCCCTCGGTTCGAGGCCGCATACCCTGGGCTGTCAATTCGTCGTAGACGGCAAGGACAAGGCGGCGTGTTCGATATTCGCCATGGCGGGCGAGTTCGTTTTTCTGGAGAACGCGGAAGGTTTCAGACGGATAGTCTTCGCCCATTACGTCCTTAGGATCGAGGATGTAGCGAAGCTCGTCACGGTTCAGGCCATATGCCAGCGCATACCAGGCATCGAGTTCGGCTCGTAGCTGTGCGCGCCGATCCTCATCCCAGGCGAATGGCGGCCCATCATGACCGAGATCACGGGCAAATGGAGCCATAGAATGACTTGTATAGGTTAGTTCCAGCACGCGTGGCACGATGAAGCCCAACGCTCGCTCATCATAAGCGCCCGGAGGGAGGATGGGGAGTTGGTTCATCGTGAAATATTTCAACGACGTGCCACCAATCTTCTGCCTTGCAGCAAAATCCTGAACCAGCGCGTCGAGATTGCCTAACAGCGCTGCGCAACGCTGATGGTCCGCATTGGGCAGAATTAGGAGATATTTATCGCCGACGCCCCACACAGGGATCGCGCTGGAAATCACGGTTCGAACATCGGTTGCCCGACAGATGTCTCGCCACCCCAACAGCCACCGACGGTTCCAATTTTTGGTTAGAAGGCGGCTCTGCACTTCGCCTTCTGGGACCCAATACCGTGGACCAGCTTCTGTGTGAGCCTGCTGTTTTTCTGCGTCCGTCATGTCGCGACTGTTTTCGCCGTCATAGGCGGCCCAGCGATGATCAAACTGATGGATCATCTTCGCTTCGTAAAGCGGCACATATCGAGTGGCTGCTCCTGCCACACTGCCGCTGGATAAATCGAGGTGCTGGGCATCATGCCCGCCAGCCAATGCGAGAGACGCTTGTTTGGGTTGGATGCCTTCTTGGGACACCCAGTCTGTTCCATCCCGGACAAGGCCTTGCGTAGCGAGTTGGGCCTCTGTGCGGAACAGATCGCTATCGTTCGACATATCGAACATTCGCATGAATGACACGCCCCACGGATTACCCGTTTGACCCTTGTTTTCGTCCAAAAGGACCGGCACACGGTCATATATCGCTGCGGTCAACTCGGCGTCCCTGCGTGATCTGAATACCGGTGCGGTTTTGGTGTTTGGATTGATTCTGGCGATCTGGGTTGGCGAGAGCGTGAAGCGCCGTTCAGACTGCTCGAGCTGCGTGGGATCAGTAAGGAAGAAAGCAAAATCTGCCTCGACCACACCGCTGCCTATGGTGAGGAGACAGAATTTCATCCGGCTATCGACTGCAGCAAACAACTTCTCGCGATTCTCAAAATCGATGAGGCTGGCTAGACGCTCATGGCCTACGAGATGGCCAAAAAAAGGAGCCGTCGTTGCGTCTGTCGCTATTCCTGTTGGCACAATGGCACCCGCTCTACCGGTTTCATTGGCAAGATTGAGGAAGTGTTCGGCAAAAAGAGCATAGGTGTTCACGTCGCCTCGGCCGGTCCACGGATATCGCCTTGCTTTGGTGACCTTCGATAGCTCGATCTTGGTTGGATCTTCGTCCTTCGGAGATGAGAAAAAGATGGTGGAGGCCTCGGCAACGCGTTTGGCTGTCTGGAATGCCTCATGCAGTAGTTTCGCAGGCGTCCCTGGTTCAGCTTCAGCTAACGCCTTGATCAATTTTGTTCGCGCTGCAGCATTTGCAGCCGTGGCAATGTCCTGATCTCTGCTCGCGAAAAATTCCTGCTCTTGCAGTTTTATCCTTTCCCATGGGGGATTGCCGATAACCACGTCAAAACCACCCCGACCGATCATCACCTCAGGGAATGCAAGCGGCCAGTGAAGAACCGACGCTACTCGAACTGCATGTCTAGCTGATTCGATCATCGCCTCACCCGGCCTTTGGCCTGCCAGCGCCTGTCGCACATTAGCTGTCGTGGGAATGAGGGGCTGCGTGAACAGGTCGTCGGATTGCTTCTTTGGCATCAAGAAGGCGGCCATATGCAGGTCACAGGCCAGCTGAGTTGCAGCGCGCTTTGGGTCAACGACCCATGCGGCGAACTTGGCTTTTTTAGCCTCAATATCGGAAATGGTATCCTCTGGCAGATCTCGGAGGTCTCCAACATCGGCTGCCAGTTTCTCTGGAGGCAGAGCCCCGCCTTCGCCTCGATCCCAATCGAATGAAGCCTGACCTTCGCGCTCGGCTCTGTTCTGCTTTTTCAGGTCGCTGGCGACATTCTTGTCATCGCCGGTCAGTGGCTTGAACGCTTCGTCTGGAATGCCGTCCTCAATGGCCTTGAGGTCGAATATCCCCAACAGGCTGTCACCGCAGACGATGTTGGCATCGAGGAATCCAAGCGGCTTTCCGGGAGTGACAGACTCGATCCATAGGGCAACTTTTGCCAGTTCTACCGCCATCGGGTTCCGGTCGACGCCATAGATACAGCTGCGGACAACATCGCGCATTGCAGCCTGGTAATCGGGGGCATCGATGTTGCGAGCCTGAGCAACGCGATTTGCTAGCCGGCGAGCACCGCCGAGCAAGAAATGTCCAGAGCCGCATGCAGGATCAATGATTTTGAGCTTGAGCAGTTCTTCTGCTCCACCCTCTTGCTCTGCGCGATCGAGGACAGGGTCCAGGGCGCTATCCAGAAGCGTTTGGACCAGCGAGTCCGGCGTATAGTAGCTTCCGCTCGTCTTGCGGGCATTGCCCTTCGTTTCAGCGCCTCCCGCAAAAACGAAAGTCCGCCCTCCATTTTCTCTGAAGGGCACCAGCTCAAGCAGGCCTTCGTAAACGCTGCCAAGCTCCTCTGTCGCCATGTCTCGCCAGTTGATGCGGACGAGCACGTTGTTCTCGACGAACCACGCAAGGCGGAACATTGCCTCGAGGAATGCGCGATTGGATAGTTTGGCATTGTTGAGGTCAGGCGTTTGATCCGACGAGAAAAGGCTGCCCAGTGCAGGCAGGCCAAGAGGCTTGGCGCCATGCTCCAGGGCGTGGAAGACGATATTCAGCGTTTCCCAATTGTCGGTGTGGTGGTCGTAGGCCAATCGCCTCGCGGCTCGTTCCCGCCAGTGGCTAAAGCCGTAGTTAGAGGCATAAAGGTCGCGTATATCGGCCTTGGTTTCCGGCATGTGCAGGAGATTTCTGTCTTCTGCCACAGCAAGGAAAATGACGCGGTAGACCGTGCGCAGGATCTGATTGAACCAGTCCTGCATCGACAGAGCCCCGGAATCGAGCTTGTCTCTCAGATCGTCGTTCTCGTCGAGAAAGCCCTGAGCGAGATACTCGAGTGCCTCCTCGACATTTCCTCTCAGGTGATCACGGACCTTGGTCCCGGCCTGCTCACCAGCATCACGCCAGCGCTCAAGTGCGCAATCCGACGTTGCCGTCCCCTCGACTCCAAAGCGAGACGCATGGATCAATAGCCAAAGCGCTGTGAAGTCCGGATACATCTCATCCCGGAAAATGGCACCCAAGTCTGCCTCGATATATGCCGGCCGGGTGAAGCTCACATTGTCTCGCATCAACCGAATTCGGTCCCCTGCGAACACCAGGCCCCAGAGCGCATCATCAGAGGCGTTGAGCCAATCCTGCAGCAATACAGCAGGGCTGCGCCTGGCTCGTGATCCTGACGGCCCATCGCCAAATTCTGCCATTGCCTTGCCGAATGCATCAACGTCACTGTCTGGCGCTGCAACGACAATAGGCACGCGACCGCCCTTTGCCTCAAAGGCTATCCGGTAGCGATGATCGTTGACCGAATGATCGACAGGCCCACGTAACCCGTCGAACCCAAACACTTCCTCAAGCATCGACTTGGCAAACGCTGCAGTCTGCTGGATCGTCGGGTTTGGAATGGCGTTGAATCCACGCCATGTTGCTCGTCCAACGTTGAAAAGCCCCGAAATCTTCTCGCGTAGATCCGTGCCTTTGAGGCTGCCATATTCGATCGCCATTCGTGCATCAGGGGCCTGATGGGCGACACGAAAAACCTCTGCTGGAGCGATGAGGCTTCCCTCGATGTGGATCGCGGCAAGACCAATATCCGCTGCTCGCTTGTTGCTGGCCATTACGCGATCTCCGGAATCAGGACATAGAGGCCGATGACGTCTGCCGGGATCGCAGCTTTCACCTCTGTATTGGCACCCCCGCGTGCTGCGAATGTCAGCCGCTCATGGTCGGCACTCAATATGTCTGCGCGCTCGTTGGCAAAACGAGTGATGGCTGGCTGATACGCATCCAGACGATGCAACGCCTGTTCAACGCGGCGCCGGATCGCACCTTCATCCAGATTGGCTGCCGCCTCCGCCTCCAATAGCGCAAGTGCCTGATGACCCGACATGGCAGGAACTGTATCGTTTCCGTAGAAGACGAGTCCTGTAGCTTCCTCTGCCAGGAGCGTTCGGTTGGCTCTGCGGCTGGTTGTCATGGTGAAGCGCAGCCGCATGAGCAGGATGGTCGTCATCTGGCTGACGTCCTTGCTCATCCATGCCCCGCACCGACCAAGAGCGCGCCCCTCTTTCACGGCCTTTGGATCGAGCGCACCTTCGGCAAGGCTTTCTGCCAGGGTGGCAACCAGGGGATGGACCCGTCCTACGTGCATCACGCCCGGTGCAGGATCATCCTGGAACGTTATTTTGCGTGATCCCGTCAGGCCGCGTTGCCGGAGGCGTTCGGACATCGCTTGAGGCAGCTGGTCAAAAACGACCGTTGGTGTGTTTGACCGGACGACGTTTTGTCCGATCCTCTGCAGAGCACGCCGGGTGAATCTTTCAACTTCATCAGGTCCGCCGTGAAGTGTCCGCATGGCCCGCCATTCGGGGATCACTTCTGCCGGTTTCATGGTGCCTTGGGCATATCGAGCACGGCTCTTGCGCGCATTTTCCTCAGCGTCCCGCCATTGCCTTTCAACACCTTCTGTCGAACCAAACAGATCGAGCACGCCCTGAGCTCTGGGCCCCTGAGACCGAAGCAGCATTGCCTGCATCAGTGCAGCTGAAACGCTGTTGGAATCTTCTGGAATGGGCACGGTAACGCCTGTTGCCTTGCGAATAGCATCGGCTTTGCGGGTAATGACCTCCAGCACCGCGCCATCGATCATGCTGTTTTCGCCATACATCATCACAGTCCAGACCGAAGGTGACGGCTGACCGAAACGATTGACACGTCCTTCACGCTGCTGGTGGCGGGTAGGATTCCAGCTGAGGTCGTAATGGACTACAGCATCAAACAGTGCCTGGAGGTTTATCCCTTCAGACAGGCAGTCTGTAGCGACGAGAATGCGCTTCTGATCTGGATCCAGCGCCGCAATCCGAGCTTTTCTATCCTCTTGGGTGAGTTCACCCGTGATGACTTCGACCCGGTGTCCTTTGAACTGCTTGGTGAGAGCTTCACCCACAGCCTTGGCGGTGGCGATATAGCGGCAGAAGACGATGGGTGAGGCATTATGGTCATTTATGAGCTCGGTCAGCGAACCGACAAGCTTCTTGTACTTCGGATCCTGCTGGAACTTTCCGGCCAGTGATGCGGCTGAGTCTATCAGCCGTTCCAGTTCCTGTCTTTCGTCCTCGGCCATCCCGGTGCCAGGTTCGACGTCATTGTCGCTGAGCAGCCCGTCCTCTTCATCGAAGACTGCCGTGTGCAGTTCGGTTTCGTCACCAAGGCCTGCAAGCCGATTGGTCAATGCCTGATGGGCAGCTGCCGGAGACGATCCGATACACCGCATAAGGGCCAGGGTGCTCCAGAACGCCAGTCGCCGTTTCTGAGTGTTGTCTCCAGCCCGCTGAGTGAGGCCAACACAGTAGTCGAGCACGTCTTCCTGGAATTTTCCCCAGTCGCCCGTAAGGACGAAAGGTCGCTCGACATCCAGATGCTTCGGGAATGTTTTCCCGATCTGCCACTCTTCCTCTTCGGTATCGATACGGCGCCGTTGGACGAAATGCTGCTGCAGTCGGTAGGCATAGCGCTCGCGGGCATTGCGATCACCGCCCTCGGGGCCAAGCTCGAAGTCGGGGTGGATCAGGCCGAGTAGGCGGTTGTAGGCATCTTCGTCACCGGAGTGAGGTGTCGCTGTCAGGAACAGCATATGCCGCTCTTCATCGGCTGCCAGCCGCTGAAGAAGTTCGTATCGCTGGTGCTTGCTCTTCCCCTTGTCCCCACCGACACAGCTATGAGCTTCATCGACGATGACCATGGAAGGACAAGCCCGGGCAAACTCATCTCGGCGTGAGTCAGCCTTGATGTAGTCGAGGCTGACAATGGTATAGGGATAGGCTTCAAAGAGGCTCTGCGATGCTGGCAGGCCACGCTCCAGCGATCGGGCGTTTGATGCCGTTACTTCAACAGCATCCAGATCAAACTTGGTCGTAAGCTCTTCGCGCCACTGCGATACAAGATGCGGTGGGCAAATGATGGCGAAGCGGTCGATCTGCCCCCTATCGAACATTTCACGCAGGATCATGCCTGCCTCAATGGTTTTCCCGATCCCGACATCATCTGAAAGCAGCAATCGTTTTACGTCGAGCTTCAGGGCCATGAGCAGCGGGACAAGCTGATAGGCGCGGGGTTCGACCCCCAATTGAGCGGCACTGCGGAAGGGACCAGCGCCCCGACGCATTGCGAGACGCAGAGCATCGGCCAGAAGGCGGGCTCCATCCTGATTATCAATGGCATCGATCGTCGGTGGTGCAAAGGTCGATGCTTTGACAGGAACTCGCTCAAGTGCCGGAACGAGCGAAATGACGTCGGCTTCAGAGCCAGATAACGGGCGCAAACGCATGGTCGATGCCATCTGCGACGGCAGCACCACCCATTCACGGCCACGTGCGGTGACCAGAGTTCCAGGTCGATATTCTGCGACTTCCATCATGATTTCCCGAAATATTGACCAAGATTGGCAGGTAGTGTGGCAGGTGGCGTTGACGGCAGATCGATGACGTCAATTCCGCGCGATGTGCATCGGTCGATCAGGCCCACTGGCACTCCTCCTGGCACGGCGAGCAGTAGATGCTGTGGCCAGTATAGCGGGTGTTCATGGCCATCGATCGTGATCGGTGAAGGAGTTGGTAGCTCCCATTCAGCGATCATCCGCAGCCATGGTTCGGAACTCGCGCTGGATGATGTCGGCTTTTTCCCAACCGCTTCTGAGCGTGCCATGCTTATCAGAAACTCGACGACTTTCTCGTTCTTCCGATCGAGGTGCTCGTGGTCGGTCTGGTTGAAATAAGACATCAGGCATCTGTAGCAGGCCTCGACACATGGCCGCTCGCCATCAACGAGCTGCCCGTCTGCATCGAACTCATAGTGCATCAGGTGGAGTGCGGTCTTCGCTAATGCCTGCCAGCGGTCGGGCGTGTTCATGAGCCTGCTGAGAACGCCCGCTCCGCCTTCAGTAGCTTCGTAGAGCAGCAAACCATGCCGCTCGTCACGATTGGGCATGGGTTCGCCCAGCATTTCGCCTTCTTCGAGGGATTCGCTGATCTCGATAGCTCTGATCAAGGCATGCTGTAGCGTTGCCATCTCGGCTACGCTGAACCCGAGGGACGGGTCAGGCAGGAACAGAAGCGAATTTTTGTGGTCTTCGACAACAGGGACAATCCTTTGCTGCCGCGATTTTCCAGGCTCAAGCCCAGTGCCGTCGTCGTTGTTCTTGTCGGAGAGCCAGCGCCCTGTGATCGGGTCGATTACGAAACCGCAGATGGATTTTTCTGCACGCCGTTTCAGACCCTTGTTCAGGCGTGTGATCTTTGCGCGCCGACCGAACGATAACGTCGCCAGTTCTGTGTTGTCGTGTTTGAGGGCAATGGTCTGCACCTCGCCATGGTCACCGGTCCAGGCGAATACAGTCTGGATGTCGAAGCCCCGCCGTTGCCGGTCCTCGTCATTCGCGGTGATACGGGCCGTGGGGTATGTCTCGACATTATCGATACGAAAGATGCTGTCGAGCCGCTCTGCTCCAGCCAAGGGATGACCGCAAGCGCGACACCGTTCCGCTGTTGGTGAGGTCTCTGCAGCACCGCAATTCGCACACAGGATCAGGGTCTCGGTGGCAAGGTTCCCGTCATCGCTTCTGCGGCCGGCAGGAAGTTTGGCCTTGATGATCCGGAATGCTCTGCCTTCGTGATAGACAAGACTGTTAGGGCCGAATTCCGAAATGGCGAGAAAGCGTGGACGCTGGAGAACAGCAGCCCCGCGCATAGCTGGAATGAATGCGTAGAGCGGCAATCTGGGAAAGTTGTAGCCGGGCAAAAAGCCTTCGGTGGCCAGGTATCGATAGGTGTAAAAATCGGAACCGTTGTGGGCTTTGCCATGCACAAGCATTTCAAGCTCTTCAGCCGCAAGGCGGTATCGATTTGCTGCTGCCTTTCGCTCCCCGGGCGCCACATTGGTTTTGCTACGAACCTTGTCCGCATCTTCCTGTTCTTGAAGCGCGCCACGATACAGGTCACGCCAGCGCTCAAATGTATGGCCAAACTCGTCACTTGCGCTGGCGATAACATTCGCGATCAGCGCCTCAGCATCAGCGAGTTCAGGAAGTGCCGCTATCTCCACATAGGGCGTAACCGTGTCCAGTATCGCCTTCAGATCTGTCGGAAGCTTTGCGTTTTTGGGCACCTTTGCAAAGGCTACCAGATGTCGCTCGTCAACGGGCAAGCCCGGATCTTCCCGATCGAGATTTGCAGGGATTGAGGAATCCAGTGGGGTCTTGGCAGCTGCCAGCCACTCGGCATGAATGTGGCTGGCAATCAGGTCGCGGTTGGCGAGGTCCAGGGCCGGCGGCTTGACCTGCCCAGCTACAAGCTGCTGCCTGTCGTTGAAATAATATTGGTCATGCGGAGACTGGGCCGCACAATAGGTGACAACCAGAGCCGCTTGCCCGCTTCTACCTGCGCGGCCTGCTCGCTGAGCGTAATTGGCCGGTGTCGGAGGCGCATTTCGGAGATACACGGTGCTGAGGGCGCTGATGTCAACGCCGAGCTCCATGGTGGGTGAGCAGTAGAGGACAGGAAGGAAGCTGTCGGGCTCCTCCTTGTCCTTCATTTCCTCCTTGTGGTCCTCAATCCGGTCTCGGTCCGCCTGTTCATAACGGAAGCGATCTTCACGCCATTGGCGAACTTCGGATTCAACCTGCGCGGTATGTTCACGTGCCTCGAACGAGAAAGTGAGAGCGCCATCGGCGCCTAACGAAGCTGCAACCGATGAATAGAGTTCGCGGAAAAATGGGTTTGCTGAGTCGGAGGCATCGCTGGGATTGGCCAGATGAAGGCGCAACGCAGCAGGTGACAATCGCCAGGCCTCACCTCCACCAATCGGTATCTTGCGGATGATCTGGTGAGCTTCTGCCGCCTTTATGAGCGTTTTAATGAAGTCGCCATAATCGTTCTTTCTCGGAGATTTTCCATTCCAAAGTCGGTCATCACGCAACATTTTTCCCAGCCGGCTCAGATACCCGCCGCGCACGATGGCGTCATTCTCAGCATTTGAAATGGTCTCTCTTTTGGGAGCTTCGACCATCAAAATGCCTGCTGACGGGAGCCGATCGATTTCTGAGCTCTCGATATTCCAGGGAAAGCGGAGGCTTTGTTGAGCCTCTTGCGCAACCTGACTGACAAGTTGCTTTTCAAGCGCATCGGTAGAGACAGCCAGGCCTTTGCGCATCACGTCAAACAGGATGGTGAAAAGCTCAGTTCGCGTTTCTACCGACGCTTCACGCAGGAAATCGTTGTTTATAAACAGCGAAAGATCTGTTGCGAGATCTGCCAGCCCCGGAAAGCGGACTTCGATAAGCTTGAGGTCCTCAAGGTTAGGATTGGTATATCGCCAACCACGGCGCAGATCGGTCCAAACCCGGTGGGCCAGGACCTTGGTTATAGTGTTTTCGGCCTGTTCAAAGGCAATGAGGCCACGAGCATTTGGATCAGCCATCCACTCGACGAGTCTGTCTCTTTTTTCTCTGCTGAACCCGAGAGCAATTCGCACTGCATCGCCGAATCGCTGATGTTCCAATCCGGCGTCGCCGGCATCCTTTACGGCTTTCAGCAGTCCCGCTCGGAGCAGCGTGACAAAAATGAAATCGTTGAAATGCCCCGACTGCAGGGCCGCATCCTGCCGGTTGTCAGTGAACCCCAGCAGCTTGCGCTGATATTGGCCTAGCGATCCGTCATCGTGCATGGCCTGCAGCAGTGCCGCCGTGATCAATGTGGTTGCGGAACTACGGCCTTCTGCTGAAAGGCTTGCCAGCTTGTTCCGCTCCCTTGCCTGTGAGGATGGGATGTTTTTGCAGGCCGAGCAGAAGCGATGCGGGCCGACGAAAAACCAGGCTTCAATCCCGCCGTCATCTAATTGGCCATCCGGTCCGACCTTCAGCAGTCGACCTTCGAACTTCCCTCGATATCCAGCTTTGAGCCTTGGTGTATCGGATGTCGGATCAAGCCATTCGTCGGGATAGTCGCCGGGATCACCGGAAAAGGCATCCTCACTGTGGGCGGCAGGCACGATATAACCGTGCTTTGCGCCATCGTCTTCGACCGGGTTTTTCGGCAGATCGTCGATATCGCGCGGAATGACACTGCCCGAGGCGAGAATGGTGACAGGGTGATGCTCCTGTCCACATTCACGGCAAAAATACGTGGCATACAGACGCGCATCAGGGTCTTCTGGATGGTATTTGTCACCGGTGATGGATACCAGCCGATCGGGAGCTGGGCGCAGTGTGGCATATGCCGTTCCTGCGCCAGAGATGAACCTGTGCAACTTGAAGGTCAGAAATGACCTGTCACTCGTTCCACCCCGTTCGCATTCGGGTAACCCAATGATCGCGAGCATCTGCTTGAGCCGGGTTTTGCAGAGTTCGACATCAAGCCCGCTATCTTCCGATAGCAGGCCTGCTGCAGCAGTCATGGTAATCGGAGGGCGACGCCGACACTTTAATCCCTCTTCAAGCCCGATCCGGGTTTCGATCCAGATGGCAAGCGGATTATCCCTGAGTTCAGCATCGGTCAGTGTTTCCGGAATGTCACTGCCCAAAAAGCGTGCAAGCTCTCCTCCCAGGCTTTTGGCCGTTTTGGTAGGGTCAGTCGCTCGCTGAAAATCCTCATTGATGATGTCGTGCTCGCTGACCGGGACACCAAAAAGTCGGCTGCCAACTTCAGCTACAGCACGATTTCGTTCGGAATCATCGTCAGCTGAAGACATGGTTGCAGATGTGCCGATGCAGATCAGCTTGCTGTTGCCAGCCAATCTCTGCCGGACCCGGCGCACTAGCATCGCGACGTCTGCCCCTTGACGACCGCGATAGGTATGCAGTTCATCCAAGGCAAGGAAGCGGAGGCCTTGGGCGTTGGCCATCATCCCTTGGTCAATGCTGTCCTGCCGGGTCATCAGGAGTTCCAGCATCATGAAGTTGGTCAGGATGATATCCGGATTTTCATCCACGATTTGTTGCCGACGGTTTTCCTTCTCCTGGCCTGTAAACCGGGCGAAGGTGGGCTTCAGATGTTCGGGCAGATCACAATCGCGGATATAGCTTTGCAGCTCTTCGAACTGGCTGTTGGCCAGTGCATTCATCGGATAGATGATGATGGCCTTTGTGCCCTTCGGCTCGCCAGCTCGGCGGCTGCGGACAATTTCATCAATGATTGGGATGAAGAAACAGAGCGATTTTCCTGATCCGGTGCCGCTTGTGACGATATAGCTTTGGCCGGTTTTTGCCTTCGCGATTGCCTGAGCTTGGTGACGGTAGAGTCTGATGGGCTGACGCGGATTTCCCTTTGCAAAAATGGACGAAAGTGCTGGATCAAGGTCATTGCTGGCGGTCAGCTCATCGATCCGCCGATCGTGCAAATAGTGTGGATTTATCCCGAGCAAAGGCTCGGGCCAAAAGGTCCCTTGATCATATATCCCCGATATCTGGGACTGAAGGTCCTCAGCCCGGATCTTGGCGAACGATCTTGAAAAAGATTCGTATGTCGAGATGACATTCTTATCCAGATCAAAGACGTTCATGAACTATACCTCGATATTCAAATCACCCGCTGAACCAGCTGGCCAGAGGGATAGTGGATGGTGTTGTAGGATAGGCGATCGGAACCGCCAAGTGTTTGTAACAGACTGTCTATAGATCGATGTGCAGGCTAAGAATTACCTCCAGATCGGAGGAAATCTCAGCCTGCCCGGTGGATTCAACGTCCTGCTGCTTGGAGCATTTGCCGCTCAATCTGCGCGGTCACCTCAGGATCGAGGTTGACCCAGGTGACGGCACCCGACTTGTGAGTGTAGCGCACAGGGGATGCGAACTTCCGCACATCCTGCAAGATCCATGGCGTGTTCCAGCTCGCAACCTGGCCGCTCTCGATCATGTGCGCCGGAATTTTGTGGCGGTCGAAATGCTTGATTATCTCGTCGGGCGTTAGTGGATCGCCGCATCCCGTGAGCTTGACGACGCCGCAGACGAGGCCGCTGCCTTTCCTGATGAGGCCGATATTGCCGCGAATCGTGGTGCTTCGGGAGCGCATCTCCCAGGTCTTTTTTCCATCGAGGATCAGGCTGATCCAAGGGTCGGCAACAATCAGGGCTTTCTCGATACGGTTGGTCATGGCGACATCCTTTCGTCAGGTTGTGAAACTTGGAAGGTGCCGTCTCTCCGAGCTGTCACGCGTGTCTCCACGTTCAAGGGATGGGCAGGAAAGATAAGAAACTGCCCAGAGCCATCGTAAGCGTCCGGCCGACCACGTGTTGCGCGGTCGGCGCTGGACGGTGAAGGACGGTTCCTGAAGGGAGTTCTTTCTGGACTCCAGAAGGAGGTCCTGTGATCGAAGGTGGCGGCGTGATCGTGCGCACGGAGCGACGGCGGCGCTATTCTGACGCAGAGAAGGCGGCGATCGTCGCCGAGAGCCTGCGTCCCGATGTCACGGTGGTGTCGGTCGCGCGCAGGCATGGCATTGCCAAGAGTGTGATCTACAACTGGCGTGCCAACCGGCGCGAGGCTGAAGCGATTGCAAGGGAGGCGCTGGAGTTCATCCCATGTGGCCAGTTCGTGGCGACCCCGGAGCGAGCTTCAGCGTGCGAGATCATTGCTGACGAACCGGAGTCTTCGGTCGGCCCCTTGGCGCAAGATGTTGCGGCTTCTCCTCCGCCCGGGCAACAACGAGCAGGCGCGATTGCCATCGAGCTTGGCAACGGTGCGCGCCTGACCGTCGACAGCTTCGTCAACGAGAAGGCGCTCGCCCGGGTTCTGCGCGCGTTGAAGGCCGTGCCATGTTGAGCTTGCCGTCAGGAACCAAGGTCTATCTGGCCAGCAAGCCGGTCGACATGCGCAAGGGCTTCGCCGGGCTCAGCGTGCTTGCCAGCGAAGTTTTCCGGCTCGATCCCTATAACGGGCATGTCTTCCTGTTCCGCAGCAAGCGCGGCAACTACCTCAAAGCGCTGGTCTGGGACGGCACGGGCCTGTGCCTGTTCGCCAAGCGTCTCGAGCGTCATCGCTTTGTGTGGCCGCCGCTGGTCGACGGCGGAGTGGTGCTGACCCCTGCGCAGTTTTCGCTGCTTCTGGAGGCGATGGACTGGCGGCGAACGGTGGCGCCAAAACCCCCGCAGAGGCCTGTGCATATCTAGCGATTCGGGCGCGGTTTTCCTGCCTTCGGCTTGGTCAAGATCGCCCGTCATGTTATCCGCTGTTCATGTCTCCCACCGAACTTGATCTGCCTTCCGATCCGGACGAGCTTCGCGCCTTTGCCGAGGTGATGAAGGCGCGTCTGGTCGCCTCGGAGCAGGCGCTGGCGCAGGAGCGCAAAGCCCATGTCGCTACCCGCGATGAGCTCAGTGCCGCACGCAACGCGATCAAGCTGACCACGCTTCAGATCGAGAAGCTCAAAGCTCAGCTCGCCAAGCTGCGCCGGATGAAGTTCGGCCAGTCGTCCGAGCGCATGACGCAGCTTGCCGATCAGCTGGAACTCACGCTCGAGGATCTCGAAGCCCAGCAGGCCCATGCCGAGTGCGTCATGCGCGGGCATGTCGATCAGGACGAGGCCGAACCGCCGGAGGCCAAGCGCAAACCCAAGCGCGCGCCGCTGCCCGAACATCTGCCGCGCGATGTGATCGTGCATCCGGCGCCCGGCGCGGATCGCTGCGCGGCGTGCGGCAGTGCGGCATCCATTCTCGGCGAAGATGTCACCGAGGTGCTGGAATACGTGCCTGCGAGCTTCCGCGTGGTGCGCCATGTCCGTCCCAAGCTTGCATGCACATGCTGCGATACTATCGCTCAGGCACCTGCACCCGGTCTGCCGATCCCGCGCGGCCGCGCCGGCCCAGGCCTCTTGGCGCACGTCATCGTCGCCAAGTTCGCCGATCACCTGCCGCTGTATCGCCAGTCGCAGATCTATGCGCGCGAAGGTGTCGAGCTGTCCCGCTCGACCATGGCCGACTGGCTCGGCCAGGTCAGCTGGCTGCTCGATCCGCTGGTCGAGCGGCTCGGTGCCCACGTCATGGCCAGTCAGAAGCTCCACGCGGACGACACACCGGTCCCGGTGCTGGCTCCCGGTACGGGCAAGACGTCGACCGGGCGATTATGGGTCTATCTGCGCGACAACCGGCGATGGAGTCCGAGCGACAAGCCTGCCGCGCTGTTCCGCTACAGTCCCGATCGCAAGGGTGAACGGCCACGCGAGCATCTTGCGGCTTTTTCGGGCTTTCTGCAGGCCGATGCCTATGCCGGATTCAACCCGCTCTATGATCCCGGCCGCAAGCCCGGCGTTATCACGCCCGTCGCCTGCTGGGCGCATGCAAGGCGCAAGCTGCACGATGTCCTTGTTGCCGATCGCGGCTCTGCTGCGCGCAAGGGGCTCGGCCTCATCGCGCAGCTCTACGAGATCGAGCGGCCGATCGAGCAGGAACCTCCCCAGGAGCGTCTGCGCCAGCGAGCGGCATCGAGGCTTATCGCGCTCGATTTCTTCGCATGGGCAGATGGCGTCCTTGCCAAGGCATCGGCACGCTCGCCGCTGGCCGAGGCGTTGCGCTATGCCGTCAAGCTAAAGCCCGCGCTGCTTGCCTACACCCAGGACGGGCGGCTTGAGATCGACAACAACCTTGCCGAGAACGCGCTGCGCGGCATCGCGGTCGGGCGCAAGAACTGGCTGTTCGCCGGTGCGGACTGCGGCGGCGAGCGGGCCGCGGCGATGTATTCGCTGCTCGAGACCGCCAAGCTCAATGAAGTGAACCCGCAAATCTGGCTGACGGACGTCCTCGACCGCATCGGCAAGAGTCATCCGATCAATCGCATCGACGAACTGCTTCCCTGGACATGGAAGGCGGCTCAATCCGGTGACCAGTACGTCGCGTGAGGGCCATTGCGCCAATGGCAGCTATCTGCGATTTTCCGCCAGAAGCTGCCATTCAGGAACCGACCCCGAAGCGGTCAACGAAAGCGCTGCCGATTTCACGCTCGCGCATCCAAGGCGGCATTGGAGTGCTTGCCTCAAGTGCATGAAATGGTATGAATATTGTGTGCTGTGGCGCGACAGAATTCCAGCTGAGAAGAGTAAGACCACAGGAGACAAATGATTAGCTCGCGAAACGCCCTGCTGCGCCTTTGCCCGCTTGTCCCTCTGACAGTATTTTTGAGCTCTGCTCATCTCGCGGGCCAAGGTCAGCCCAGCGAGCCCGGCCAAGAAGCCGTGTCAGACCAGTTGAACGAGATTGTGGTAAGTCGCCGAAAGGGAGCGCCACCTGCGAAGCTTGACGCCACTGGTTATCTCCAGCGCCATTGTTTCGACGCCAACCGGGTCAGCGGACGATCTGCGCCTCCTGAAGACGATCTCAGTTGGGAGCCGCTTGATGACACGGCCCGGGCGCAATTCGGGATTTCCGATCCCGAGGTTCCGGCATTCGGGTTGGTAGACGAGGTGCGCGCTCACACACTCGTCATCAAGTTCGAAACTCTCAATTCAAGGAGCGATCTACGCGAAAACCGCTGCACGCTTGTGGTCATCGGTGGCGAAGAGCATGCTGGCCTGCCAGATCGTATCTCCAAGATGTTCAGAGGGCGCGGCACCCAGCGACATGTCGGTCACCGTGATGGCTCTGACAAAATCGATGGCTGGCAGCAATGGTTGTGGACTGCAATGCCGAGCCGCCGGTCGAAGGCTTGGCAATCAATCAACGGACGGTCGGGAGGCAGAGCGTCAGACACTTGGGTCGTGCTCGTCGATGATTCCTTCTTCAACAAGCATGACTACGTCTTCGTTGATCTGAAGACCCGCCAAGGTGCTGGCGCGAAGTTGAGTGTACTGACCTTCGGCTACAAAACGCGAGAGTAGCGCGAGCCAAGAGACTGATCTCACAGAACCAAAAGCCGACATTCCGCAAACCACCCAGGAGTCGCCATAAACCGGGCCGGTGAGCGATCCCGAAAGCGGCATGTCGGCTTTGCCCCGGTCCTGAGAAATTCCTGCCATTCAGCAAACGACCCCTGTGTGGACGGCTCTCCGTTGGCAAGGGTATTTCTGTCCTGCGCTGGCTGGTCGTGGCGCCCATGTGTCCGGCCTTTTCGCGCGGCTTGTAGGCCGCTGGCCCTGATGCCATTCGCGCGGTTCAGGTCCCTCCCAATAACACGCACTCGAAGTGCCGGGGTCGAACGGGTTTTCCTGCTCCGGCGGTTTCAACCGGCTTGTTGCGTCAGTTCAGTCTGCCCTTTCCAACTGGTGTAGCGTAAGCCTGCGGTGAGTACCGCGGTTCAGGCAGCCTGACGGTGGATTTGAGCGGGTCGCCAGTTCCAGGGGAGCAG